>DMUR01000033.1:9771-12317 GCA_003476885.1 Chloroflexota bacterium | reverse complement strand
CAGATGGAGCAGCTCATCCGAACCGAACCAACGCAGTGGAACTGCTTCAAGCCGCTCTGGCCAGACGCAGTTGAACAACAGCGACTAGAAGCGCTTGCTGCGCTGATGGCAACGCAACACGAGCGCGGAGTAAGAAGCGAGTGATGCGGGCCGCGGCGCGCACTCTCAGAGACCAAGTCCTTGGCCGCGCAGCGATCGCTGGGCTCACGCTTCTTTCATATCTGCCAGAGCAACTCCTCCTTCTCGTTGCACGTGCATGGGGAGTGATCGGGCCAAAGATGCAGAGCGCGCGCGCGCGACAAGGAGCTGCAAATCTGGCGCGAGTCTACGCGCACCGTGATGGACAAATGCCATCTGCAAACATGCTGCAACGAGGCGTGCGTGGCCTCTTTGAGCACCATCTTCGTTTCTACATTGAGAGTGCGCGCGCGCCTCGACACGCGCGCCAAATCATTGCTACCCGCGTCACGGTTGAAGATGAACTCGCAGTTGCCGCTGCGTTCACCTCCACCGCTGGCAGCGCAATCTTTCTTGCCGCTCACTTTGGCGCCATTGAGCTTCCGGGGAGCATCCTTGCGGCCCGCTCTGGTCGCACGCCTGTTGCCCCAATGGAAGAGATTGCTAACCCCGTGCTTCAGGCATGGATGCTTCGCGTGCGCGGTGAGGGGCTCGGGCTGCGCATCATCCCTGCACAAGGTGCGGCAGAGGTGATGAGCAGCGAGCTCGCAGCGGGCGGAATCGTGGGGATGGTGGGTGACCGCAATATTGTTGGCGCTGGGGTGCCAGTCAAGCTGTTTGGTTTCGCTGCACGACTTCCGATTGGACCGGCGCTGCTTGCGGTTGAGTCTGGTGCGCGCCTCTACGTTGCTGCGGTTATTCGCGAGCCTCGCGGAAAATACACTGGATATATCCGCACAGTCAGAGTTCCACGTGAGGGTGATCGTATGGCACGAACACGCGTGACGTTGACAGGGATTGCCGCTGCATTTGAAGAGCTCATTGCGAAAGCACCAGAGCAGTGGTGGACGCTCTTCTATCCAATCTGGGACGATCTTCGCGTATGAGTCAGAGCGTGTCGCGTGCCGATCTACACATTCACACGATTGCCTCTGATGGGACGGCGTCTGTCTCCCAGGTCTTGGCTCGCGCGGAAGAAGTTGGTCTTGATCTGATCGCGATCACGGATCACGACCGAATTGATGCGGCACAGGCGGCGCAGCAGATGGCGCAACGGAACGGACTGCACGTTCAGGTCGTAGTTGGCGAGGAGATCTCCACGCTGCAAGGCCACCTTCTCGGTCTCTTCCTGCAGGAGCGGATTCGCCCGCTGCGCTCACTGCGACGCTCAATCGCTGAGATCCATGAGCAGGGAGGGGTCGCAATCGTGGCCCACCCGCTCTTCCCACACCCGCTCTGTGCCCAAGAGGGGACGATCCGCTCCGTCGCCGCAGATCGCGACCCCGCCAGCCGGCCGGATGGCATTGAGACATACAACCCAACGATCTTCGGCACCTACCCACGTCGCCGCGTGGCGAAGCTCAACCACGAGCTCGGGCTTGCAACCATCGGGAGCTCGGATGCGCATGTCTTGAGCGCGATCGGTCGCGTCTGGACAGCCTTTGAGGGTTCAAGTCCAGAGGCGCTCCGCAACGCAATCCTCTCGCGCACCGTAAGCGTTGGCTCAGGGAGCGATCACACGCTGACAGAGAGCCCTGGAATCTTCGGTCGCCAAATTCTCCGCAACCTCATCGGTCTCGGACAAGACGTGGCCGGTGTCACACGACCGCTTTGGACGTTCGGCGGTGAGCGTCGTGGTCGAGATTTGGGTTACCCGGGGAGCCGCCGCCGGCCGGCACGATACGAACCAGAGGACGAGCGATGAAGATCGGCATTGTCACTCCATACGCATATCCGCTGCCAGGCGGCGTCAATGATCATGTCGGTTCGCTCTATCGAGTCCTACGTGCGCGCGGGCATGATGTGCGCATCATCACGAGCAGCCACGGACTTCAGAAGGCGAGCGAAGGAGACATCATCCGCGTTGGAAAGGGATTTAGTGTCCCGTTCAATGGCTCCATGGGAACAATCACGTTGAGCCCCACATATCTTGCGCAGATGCGCGCAATCTTGGAGCGAGAGCGTTTTGATGTGCTTCACTATCACGAGCCGTTCGTCCCATTCCTAAGCCTTGTCACGCTCACGCTCTCAACCTCGGTAAATGTTGGAACCTTCCATGCGTTCGGCGGACTCTCCATCAGTTATGAATTCGGGAAGCGGATGCTCGGACATTACGCTGGCAAACTGCACGGAAGGATTGCCGTCAGCCCCGCCGCGCGACACTTCATCAGCCGCTACTTCCCCGGCGAGTACAAGATCGTGCCGAACGGCGTGGAGCCCGGCCGATATCAGCGCGCGGTGCCAATTGCTCGGTATCGTGACGGTGTCCCCAACATTCTCTTTGTTGGCCGCATGGAGCCTCGGAAGGGTCTCATCCACCTGCTGCGCGCCTTCCGAAAGTTGCAGCGCGATGGCGTCCGTGCGCGGCT
>DMUR01000033.1:5565-9672 GCA_003476885.1 Chloroflexota bacterium | reverse complement strand
GGCCGCGTGTCAGAGGCGCAGAAGGCGCAACTCTTCAAGACGGCAGATATCTATGTCTCACCAGCCACTGGGCGAGAGTCGTTTGGGATCGTGCTGCTTGAGGCGATGTCAGCTGGCGCACCAATCATCTGTTCTGACATTCACGGATATCGCGGTGTGGTGCGGCGTGAGCGGGACGGAATCTTGGTGGAGCCAGGAAACGCCGATGCGCTCGCCGTTTCCATTCGTCGACTGATTGATGACCCAGCACTCCGCGCGCAGCTTTCGCGCGCGGGTGAAGAGCGCGCGCAACTCTTCACGTGGGAGCGTGTCGGTCAGGCGGTTGAGGAGTACTACGGGTTTGTGATCCGCAGGCTTGCGGAGCAGGGCGAGCTTCCGAAGGGATTTAGCGCGCCGATTCCTCCGCCACCCGGCCCGCGAGTTCGCACAGCAGGCGAGCGGTAAGCCCCCAGACCCGCAGTTCACCCGGCACCACAAAGGCGCCGTAGCGGAGCGGCACACCGTTCTGATCGCCATCAACGTCATGCACTGGCAGTCTTGGGTCGAAGATGCCGAGCTCAGCTCCGACCACCCCCGCCACCTCCGTAGGGTCTGGGTTCAACGTGGGCGTCTCTGGCGCGACTGCCACCACCACATGGATCAGGAAGTTGCTCGCCGGGATGTAGGCGGGATCGAGCGTCCCAACGACGGTGATGCCGTGCTGCGGATCATCTGCGTCAAAACCGAGCTCTTCATGCAGTTCGCGGATGGCCGCCTGTTGCGGTGTCTCGCCGCGCTCCATCTTTCCGCCCGGGAGGGCGAGTTGCCCGCCGTGCGTGCCACCCTGTGCGCGCTTGATCAAGAGCACCTGGCAGTCAAACGGATGCGCCTCCAGGCTCGCCCCGCCACCCCCAACCGAGCAGCTGCCGAGTGCAACAGGCGGAATCAGGAGTGCGGTAACGGCCGCAACGCGCGGCACCCCCTCTACCGGAGGGTTGAGGTCAACCGGCTCAAGGCCGGGGAGACGGCGCGGCGTCAGGTTTGGTTGCAGTGGAAAGGGGAGCGGGGGGAGGTTCCCCGACGCGTCGCGCGTTAGCGCGCGACGCACTCTCTCCGCAATCTGCTCCGCCGCCTGGCGTTGCGCCTCCACGAGCTAGCTCGGGCGAACGGTGACCCCTGGTGCGCCTGGCGCACGGAGTGATCGTCCAGCAATGCGCGGCGTTCGCGCCGGCGTCGATCCGGTCGGGAGTGGCTTCGGCTTACGACGCAGCGCATGCTCCAACACCTGCCCGATCGTCTCCACAGGAACGATCTTCAACGCCTTGCGAATCTCCTCTGGAATCTCCGGGAGATCCTTTTCGTTCTTCTTCGGGATCAAGACCAAACGCGCACCAGAGGCGTGTGCCGCCAGCGCCTTGCTCTTGAGTCCACCGATCGGTAGCACACGGCCTCGCAGTGTCACCTCGCCGGTCATCACCACATCCTTGCGGACCGGAATCCCCGTCAGTGCGGAGACAATCGCTGTTGCGATCGTCACACCTGCAGAGGGTCCATCTTTCGGGATGGCACCCGCAGGTACGTGAATGTGCAGCCCGAGCTTTTCGAATCGCTCTTGTGCAATGCCAAGTTCGCTTGCGTGGGACTTGATCCAGGTGAGCGCTGCGCGCGCCGACTCCTTCATGACGTCGCCGAGCTGTCCGGTGAGAATCAACTCTTCACGTCCCTCCATGATGCCGACCTCAACAGCGACCACGTCGCCACCAACCGGCGTGACCACGAGGCCGGTCGCTGAACCGACCTGGTCATCCAGGTCCATCTCGCCGTACTCGTGCCGCTCTGGCCCAAGCCATGCGGCGAGCTTCTTCAGGTCAACGCTCCCCTTACGGATCTTCTTCTCAGCTACACCGCGGGCAACCTTACGCATCAGCGTGGCGATCTCTCGCTCCGCATTGCGCACGCCAGCTTCGCGTGTGTAGTGGCGAATCAGGTGCACCATTGTTTCGTCTGGGATGGCTACCTGACTCTCCTTGAGGCCGTGATTTTCACGCTGCTTCGGAACGATGTAACGCTTGGCGATCTCCAGCTTTTCCGCTTCGGTGTAGCCAGGGATCTGGATGATCTCCATACGATCACGGAGCGCGTCCGGAATCGTGTCCAGCTGGTTTGCCGTTGCAACGAAGAGCACTTGCGAGAGATCAAACTCCACCTCCAAATAGTTGTCCTGGAAGGTTGCGTTCTGCTCGGGATCGAGCACTTCAAGCAGGGCGGCTGACGGGTCGCCACGGAAGTCCGCGCCAACCTTGTCGATCTCGTCCAGCATGAAGACAGGGTTCTTCGTCCCCGCCGTCTTGATCCCCTGCGCAATTCGCCCTGGGAGTGCGCCAATGTAGGTGCGTCGATGCCCGCGGATCTCCGCTTCGTCGTGGAGGCCACCGAGGCTCATGCGCACGAACTTGCGACCCATCGCCTTCGCAATGGACTTACCGAGCGACGTCTTCCCTACGCCCGGAGGCCCTGCGAAGCAGAGGATCGGACTCTTCACCTGCGGGGCGAGCTTGCGCACCGCGAGGTACTCAATGATGCGCTCCTTCACCTTCTCCAGGCCATAGTGATCGTCGCTAAGTACCTTTGCCGCTTCAGGGATCTCAATACGGTCCTCTGTTGCCACGTTCCACGGCATGGCGATGAGCCAATCAACATACGTGCGAATCACGCCAACCTCAGGTGAGGCAGACGGAATGCGCGCCAAGCGATCAAGCTCCTTCAGTGCGCGGCTACGCACCTCATCTGGCATGTCTGCCGCTTCAACCTTCTCGCGCAACTCATTCGTCTCCGCCTGCTGCGGGTCGTCCTCACCGAGTTCACGCTGAATCGCCTTAAGCTGCTCGCGCAAGAAGTATTCGCGCTGCGACTTATCCATCTCCGTGCGCACATCAGATTGGATCTTCCCCTTGATTTCAAGGATCTCAATCTGGCGGGCAAGGAATGCGGAGACGTACTTGAGTCGATCCACGACATCAACAATCTCAAGTAGCTCTTGTCGCTGTTCGGTTGTCATATCTGGCGTGTACGCCGTCATGTCGGCCAAGAGGCCTGGGTCACTGATGTTCTTCGCAGCGACCGCCGCCTCTGGAGGAACTGGTGCGCCAGAGGTGACATACGTCTCAACCTGCGCCTGGACGCTCTTCATGAGCGCCTCAACCTCTACGCCTTCGGCCTCTTCAACTTCAATGATCTCCACCTCAACCATCAGTGAAGGCCCTGAAGTGTCGAGCGAGTGAACCGCGATGCGCTTCTGGCCCTGCACCACCGCGCGGATCGTTCCGTCAGAGAGATTCACCACTTGTGCAATCTTTGCCAGCGTCCCTACGTCATGAAGTTGCGTGATATCGGTGATCTCTTCCTGCTCCGCCTCTCGCTGGGTGATCAGCGCGAGCCAACCCTCTCCAGCTGCGGCGGCGCGAATTGCAGCGACGCTCTTATCGCGCCCAACCTTGAGCGGCGCAACCATCTCTGGGAAGATGACGATCTCGCGCAGCGGGACGAGCGGGAATCGACCGAGGCCGCTTGGTACCGGAGTCCCGTCTTCATCAGAGGCGGCTACCGCCTCATCGATCTCGAGTTCCATCTCTTCGCTCATCTCGCCCTCAAGTTCATCGTTGCGTCGCTTCTCGCTCATCGTCGCCCTCCTTCATGTGCTGCGGTTCGCTCTCGTTCGCCTTGTTTGTTTCCTTCTTCGTAGAGTCGCTCAAGGATTCGTTCACCGAGACGCTCCTCCAACTGGAAGAGGAGCTTGATCCCGGCAAGGTTCACGCCAAGATCCTGCGTGAGGTGTCGTATCCAGAGGATTCGGCGGAGATCGTTTTCGGAGAAGAGGCGGATGTTGCTCTCTGTGCGTGAGGGGCAGATCAGCCCAGCCTCTTCGTAGATTCGGAGCGTTCGTGGATGGACGGCCACCAGCTGCGCCGCCACGCTGATCACGTAGACGGGGCGCGAGGGGTCAATTCCAGCTCCGCTGCTCCTGAACACCTAGGGATCCTAGAACCCTACCAATACCATTGTCAACTACCCTCCGAAAAGGGTGGCAAGGGTAGATCGCGCCTACTCCACGTCCCGGCGGTACGGAAG
>DMUR01000033.1:3432-5480 GCA_003476885.1 Chloroflexota bacterium | reverse complement strand
TGGAGGATTCGATCCCACCAGTGGCGCCCCGCGTACTCCGGAATCATCACCACATTGATCGGCATCTCGCCTGAAGCGTGGGGGAGCTCCTCAAGCTCGTCGAGGAAGTGGCAGATCGGCTCAACGATCAGTCGGTACGGCGACTCCACCGTCACCAACCTGACCCCTGGAAAGAGCGATTCAAAGTGCGCGCGGATCTCGTGCTCCTCTTCCTCACTAAAGACAACGCGCACGGCGATCAGTTCACCCGTCTTCCCTTCGAGGATTCGACCGAGTGTGATGGCACGAACCGTCGAGCGATTGATCTCACCGAACGGAGCAATGATGCGTCGTGGTCGGTGCGGCGCGTCAAAGATAAGTCCAGGCTTGATCGCGAGCTCACGCTCATGCCGGTTGTAGCGCTGGCGCACGGCGGCCATGAAGAGCGCAACGAGCGGTACGAGCACAAAGATGATCCATCCACCGGCGGCAAACTTTGCAACGGAAATGATCACAAGCACGACACCAGTGACGGTCGCGCCGATACCATTGAGGAGCGCCTTACCGCGCCAGCCTTCACCACGAAGCTTCCGCCAATGCACCACCATGCCGGTTTGGCTGATGGTGAAACCGAGGAAGACGCCGATCGCGTATGCAGGGATCAACAGGGTGACCAGCGCGTCGGTTGCAATCAAAAAGATGACTGCGCCTCCTGCAATGGTCAGGATTCCGCCCGCGTATGCGAGACGATCACTCCGCTGACCGATTTGGCGGGGGAGGAATCCATCACGCGCCAAGATGCGTGCAAGTTGCGGACCACCGTTGAACCCAGTGTTTGCAGCCAGCAGCAAGATTCCAGTGGTTGCAATCTGGAAGATGGCGTACGGGATTCCGTTCCCAAGGGTGGCACGTGCGATCTGCGAGATCAGCGTCTCGCCACCAACCTCCTGTGGAACCTTGCCGAACGCGAAGGCGAGCAGCGACATTCCAAAGAAGATCGTGGCGAGAAGTACCGCCATGATTGCCATCGTGTCTGCGGCATTTTTTGCCTCTGGCTTCTTGAACGCAGCAACGCCGTCGGAGATTGCCTCGGTACCAGTCAGCGCAACAGATCCGTACGCAAAGGCTTTCAAAAGAAGGAATGGGAGGATGAGCTGCATGCCGTCATGCGCCTCAACAACAACACCCTGGCTCCAGTTCACTGCGGGATCGCCGAGCGCGATGCGGATGAGACCAATCCCGATCACCGAGATCGCACCGCCGACGAAGAGGTAGGTAGGGATAGCAAAGAGGCGACCGGACTCGCGAAGGCCGCGCAGGTTTGCGAGGACCAGGAGGAAGAGGGCACCGAGCGCCATCTCTACGCGCCACGGCAGGAGCTCAGGGAGCGCTGATGTGATGGCTGCCACACCAGCAGCGGTGCTCACGGCCGCAGTGAGGACGTAGTCAATCACGAGGCTCGATGCCGCCACGAGTGATGGCACCGTGCCGAGCGTGCTTGAGGCGACCGCGTATGCACCGCCCCCCTTCGGGAAGCCGAAGCAGACCTGGCGATAACTGATCGCCACGATCCCGAGAAGGAAGCCGACCGCCAGTGCGATCACGGGACCGAAGGCGAGGTAGGAGGCGCCCGCTGAGGCGAGAACAATGAGGATCTCTTCGCTCGCATAGGCACTCGAAGAGATTGCGTCCGAAGAGAAGACTGGAAGGGCGAACTTCTTCGGCAGCCGCTCCTCACCCTCTTCCGCGTTTGAGAGGCGCCGCCCGAAGATTGCGGTCTTTGCCGCGAGGGTGGCTCGACCAACGCTGTTTACCGGCTCACTCCCCGCTTCAGAGGCGACGAGGTGGTCTGGCTCCTCTTCAATAAACCACTCTTTGTCATCGCCAAGCGGCGCGGGGTTCTTACTCTCGTTCGTCATGACGTGGGACCGCCCTCTATAGCTTCAAGGGCCGGCGGTGAGGCCGGTCAGGGGTTCAGAGGGACCAATGCCTCTCTTCGCCGCGCTCAACTCCGATTCTATACCTGCAGCCGTACCTCATCCACTCACGAGGACGAGGAGCGCGCGGTC
>DMUR01000033.1:0-3311 GCA_003476885.1 Chloroflexota bacterium | reverse complement strand
AGTCGCGTAAGTTCTGCCAGAGGCGCAACAGCGCGCGCAACGATCACGTCGTAGCGCGTTGGGTTAGTTGACACGAGCTCCTCTGCTCGTGCCTGAACGACGCGAAGCCGCGGCGCCAGTCCACTCGCCGCAGTGACCGCTTCAAGGAAGCGAGCCTTCTTCCCTGTCGCTTCTATCAAGTCAAACGTTGCGCGCGGACGCGCATGAAGGAGGCGTGCCGCGAGCGGGATTCCAGGGAAGCCACCACCACTGCCGAGATCTGCAAACGCGCCGCCGTCTGGCGCTAGCTGGACAATCAGCGGCACGGCAACAAGGGCGTCGAGAAGGTGGCGCGACGCTCGCTCGCTCGCACTCTCAATTCGGGTCAGATTGATGAACGGATTCCACGCATCCAGGAGACGTAGGTGTGCAGTGAGAACGGTGCGCTCGGACTCGCTGAGCGGTGGGAGCGGCGCCGCTTGGAGTAGCGCATCAAGAGCGTCGAGAGTGGCTCGCTCCGTTGCTGGGAGTTCGTCAGGGCTCGTTGGGAGCGGCTGGCGTTCGTTCAACCACGCTTCTCGCTCGGTCGCGCTGGTCGACCCATGGAGCGGCGCACCACATCAAGGACCTCTTCAACGTACTTGTCTGCCTCACCCTTCTCCACTGCGCTCTTCACGCACCCACGCACGTGGTCTTCCAGGATGAGCAGCCCGAGCGCATCTACTGCCGCGCGAAGCGCAGCGATCTGCTGAAGGATGTCAACGCAGTACTCTTCGCCATCAACCATCCGCCCAATGCCGCGAACCTGGCCTTCAAGCCGACTGAGGCGGTTCATCAGCACCTTGCGGTCTTTGGTGTAGCTGTGTCCCGTGTGTTCATCCATACCCTGGGAGAGTATCCGATCTGCCTCGATGCTACGATGCGAAGCCGATGGAGACTGCAGTCGGAACCCACCCCTTCGCGCATCGGAGTGAGGCGGAGTTTGCCGAAATCCTTGACTTCTACGGGATCCGTTGGGAGTACGAGGCAACCGCATTTCCGCTGACGCATGACACCGATGGGCGTGTCGCCTCGCGGTTCGCGCCAGACTTCTACCTCCCCGACGTAAAACTATGGGTTGAAATCACCACCATTCGGCAGGCACTGATGCGGCAGAAGCGCAGAAAGCTGCGGCGCTTCGCCGCCCTCTACCCTGATCTTCGAATCAAGCTCCTTGGCGCGAGCGACATCAAGGCACTGATGTGGAAGTATCAACGCAGCGCGCGTGGGGTTGTTGGGCCCTCTGGGTCAACGACACCGCCACGAAAGCGTCGGGAGAGAGTTGGAGAGGCGGCCGCATGAGCAGCGCACGAAGCAGCAACCCGCATGAGGACATTGAAGAAGTGCTCATTGATGAAGCGGCAATTCAGGCACGCGTACGGGAGCTCGGCGCAGAGATTGCATCGGCGTATAGCGGAGGAGAGCCACTCGTTCTCGTAAGCGTGCTCAAGGGCTCGCTCATCTTTGTGGCAGACCTCATGCGTGCAATCCCAAGCAACGTAGTCATTGATCTGATGGAGGTCTCTTCGTACGGCGGTGGCAACACGGAGTCAAGTGGCACCGTTCGAATCCTGAAAGACCTCTCAGGAACCATTGAGGGGCGAGACGTCCTGATTGTGGAAGACATCATTGATACCGGACTCACCTTGAACTATTTGATGGGCTACCTCGGCGGAAAGAGCCCGCGGTCAATTCGTATTGTGACGCTACTCAATAAGCCGGCGCGTCGCTTGGTTGACTTGAAGGTTGACTGGACCGGGTTTGAGATTCCGGACAAGTTCGTCGTTGGATACGGCCTCGACTTCGGTGAGACGTACAGAAACCTCCGTTACGTTGGCGTGCTGAAGCGCGAGCTCTACGCCTCCGCGCTCGGTGAGTCTTAGTTCGGTGAAGCCGATCGGTCGACTCCAAACAGGGGCGGGGGACCTGCGCAGACGCAGTAACGGGCGGCGCTTGAGCGGCGTCGGCGCCCTCCTCGTGGTCCTTGGCGCGCTCCCCTCGTGGTGGACGCTTGGCGGCGGCGGGACCCCCGCCATTACCGGGAACGCGTTTGATTCAATTGGCGTGTTCGCCTTCTTCAGCGCCCTTGCGCTTCTTGCAATCCTCATCGCACCAGATGCGGTGGGGGAGCAGCTTCCGATTGATGCGTGGCCCCTTCATGTTGGGTTGGTCTGTGCCGCAAGCGCTGCCTTCCTCCTCGCCGCAAGCGAGGCGGCCATTCGCGCAACCGGAAGCGAACTATCTCTCGCGGTGGTCTTCGCCCCGCTCCGCGCCCCAGGGCTCTGGGTCACCCTTTTTGGTCTCGGTACATGGATCGCTGGCGTCGCACAGATCGTTGACGCCCGCGACGATCGGTAGCCTCCTCGGCCACGTCTCCCACGAGGGGGTTGAGCACGCGCTGACCGAGTAGCTCGCCCCTCTGTTAGGGTGGTTAGGTGCAGCCGTGCGCTCCGACGCGCGGGCAGGTGCCAATCAGGCGCCGCCCCGTCGTAGCAGCGCATGCCACAACATCTACTACGAGACAGATAAAGAGGTACACACATCATGAGTCGTAACGTTGCAGTATTCGTTGACGTCGCAAACGTCTTTTACGCCGCAAAGGCAGCCGGAGTCGACATTGACTACGTCACGCTGCTCAAGACCATCACCGCGAATCGCGATCTGATTCGCGCATACGCGTACACCGGACTTGATCCAGATAATGAAAACCAGAAGGCATTTCACAACTTCCTCGCTCGAAACAACTACAAGGTTGTCAGCAAGGACGTACGAAAGTATGGCGACGGCCGCTTCAAGGCAAACCTTGACATTGAACTCGTGGTTGACCTTGTTCGCCTCGCACCGAAGCTTGATGTCGCTGTTGTTATCTCTGGTGACGGTGACTTTGCCCCCGCGATTCGCGCCGTGCAAGACATGGGAGTTCGCGTCGAAGTCGTGAGCTTCCGCGCCAACACAAGCAGCGATCTTGTGGACGTTGCCGATCAATTCATTGAGATCACATCCATTGCAAAGGTTGAGGCAGGCGGTTCGCGCAGTGGCCGTCGCGTTGCCGTTGACGGCGACGAAGACCTCTCCATGACAGAGGTCCCCGATAAGCAGTCCGAGGCTCCGGCTCGACCACGTCGCACCCCTGAGCCACGCGAAGAGCGTGGACGTTCGCGTCGAGGTGGTGTTGGGCGATCAGCCCCTGTGCGCGGTCGCACGGGCGCAACGGTGCGTGTTGGCGGCAGCGTCATTGACGCGGATGCCATTGAGACAATGTCACTCGACGACCTTGAGCCGAGCGACCTTAA
>DMUR01000069.1:2216-8570 GCA_003476885.1 Chloroflexota bacterium | reverse complement strand
CCAGCGCCCGCGTTGATGAGGCGCAACCCGAAGATCACCGCGGCGAGCAGTACAAGGACCGTCACCGCAACGCCAGCGATCGTTAGCATCGTGGTGCGCAGCGGCATCGCCTCTTCATCGTCATACCGAGCACTCTCATCAAATGGATCGGCTGGCATCTCTGGCTCCCCGGGTCCCGCCTCCCCTGCCACACGCGCAACGCGCGTCCCAGCGAGTGCGCGCGGCGCACCCGCCGCAGGGCCAACCGCTCGCGGCGGAATTGATGTTCGCCCGACTTTGACCACATATGACTCGAGTGCATCTGCAACAAGCGTGGCGCTCTGTGTTCGTTTTGTCGGATTAGCAGCGAGCAGTTGCATCGTGAGTGACTCAAGCTCCGCGGGGATATCTGGTCGCAGCGTGCGTGGTGACGGGACAGCATCATCTGCGCCGCGCAGCGCCGGTCGTCGCCCTGTGAGCAGTTCAAAGAGGACAACGCCGAGCCCGAAGAGATCTGATGACGACGTGGCGGGCGCACCAGCGGCAACCTCAGGCGCAACGTAGTGCGCAGTTCCTGGGGGCGCCGCAGAGCCCTTTGTTCCAGTAGGAAGACCATCTTCAAGGATGGCGTGTGCGATGCCGAAGTCTGCGATCTGCGCGCGTCCTTCGCGTCCAATCAGAATGTTCCGAGATGAAACGTCGCGATGAATGATCCCGCGCTGATGCGCCGCTGCTAAGCCGCGAGCAACCTGTGCCGCGATTGCGGCGGCGCGTCGGGGAACGAGTGGCCCAACGCGTCGCAGCATCGAGGCGAGATCTTCCCCGTCAACGAATTCCATAATGATTGCTGGCGCATCGCCCTCGGGGGTGACGTCAAACACGGCGGCAACGTTTGGGTGCGCAATGATTGCTGCGGCGCGACCCTCGGCGCGGAATCGCGCGGTCGCGTCAGGAGATGCGGCAAGTGCGCCACGGAGCACCTTCACCGCCACATCTCGACCGAGCACTTCGTCAGTTGCGCGGAAGACAGAAGCGGCAGCGCCTTCGCCAATCTGTTCTCGCAGTCGATACCTTCCTGCAACGAGATCGCCGGGCTTGAGGCGCACCTCGGACGAACCGCTCACCTCTCCCCGTCCCGAATGCGCGTTGCGAGCGCTGCGCGCAAGCTTGTGCCGTAGGTTGGGTGCTCAAGCGCAAGATCAAGATTTGCGCGCAGCCATCCCTCTGGAGCGCCGACGTCGTATCGGGTGCCACTGAACTTGTAGCCGACTACCGGCTGGTCTGCTGCGAGCGCCTGGATGGCGTCGGTGAGTTGAATCTCTCCGCCCGCGCCGTGCTGCGTTCGCTCAAGTGTCTCGAAGATCTTTGGGCTCAGCACGTAGCGGCCCACGATCGCCAAGTTGGATGGGGCATCTGCAGGTTCGGGCTTCTCAACAAGGCCGCGGAGCGGAATTGTTCGACCACCATCAGATGAGGGGAGCGTAGGGTCAGGCTCCACGATTCCATAGCGACGGGTCTGGTCCGCCGCCACTTCCATCAGCGCAACCACGGAGGCGCTGCTCGCCTCAAAGGCCTTGATCAGTTCGCCGAGCGCCGGCTCCCCGCCAATGATCAGATCGTCTGGAAGGACAACGGCGAACGGCTCTCGCCCTACGGCGTCGCGCGCCATCAGCACCGCATGCCCGAGTCCGAGCTGCTCTTTCTGACGAACCGTCACAAGGTGCACCATGTCGGCCACGGCACGAACCGCGCGTAAGTGTTCTATGTCTCCGCGGGCCTCAAGGATCGCCTCAAGATCGGTCGCGCTGTCAAAGTGATCTTCAATCGAGCGCTTATGTTCGCTCGTGACAAGGATCACCCGCTCAATCCCAGAGGCGATCGCCTCCTCAATGGCGTACTGAATGACGGGACGGTCTACAACGGGGAGGAGCTCTTTCGGCACCGCCTTGGTTGCGGGCAGGAATCGAGTTCCCCATCCGGCGACGGGAAAGACTGCGGTGCGAATCTTCATGAACTCCTCCGTGCGGCGCTACTCAAGAGGATAGCAGCCGTCCGTTGGTGCGCTCTCACCCGCGAACCCAACGTAGGGCGGCACGGAGCGGTGCGCCGACGAGCGGGAGGCTGATCTCGCTCGGCTCGTCAACGCTTACGAGGAAGCCGATGAGGAGGAGCCCCGCGCCGAGCAGCTTGCCGAGCGCATAGGCCTCAGTGGATCCCCCTCGATTGAGTGTGTCGGTGAGGCTTGGGAGAAACGCGCCCAGCGCAATGAGGAGCGTTGCGGGGACGCGCCGGTTCAACGTCCCTTCGCGCCACGCGCGAACTGCAAGTGGGAGGCTGCGGAAGAAGTTCACGATGATCGCAACGGGGGCGATCGCCAGATTGAAAAGGAGTTCGTCGCCGCGCTGGTTCGGATCACTTGAGTACGGCAGCGTTCTCCTCTTTGGCATAAACACATATGCGGAGAAGAGTGCGCCAGTGAGTAGTGCGAGTGCTCCACTCACATTCAAGAGCGGCGTCAACAGTCGAAGTGATGGCGGGAGTAGCACGGCAACGGGCGCCCCTGTGGTGGGATCAACCGCCCACCCTGGCGCGGGGAGTGTTGCGGTTGCAACAAGCGGAAGTGCGAGCGCACTCACTGCAACCATGAATCCAATTGCGATGCGACTCCAACGCGGACTCGCAAGATACGAGAGCCATGCGATCGCAACGGCTGTTCCCCATGCGCTCAGCGCATACGCAAGTGCAATCGGCCCAGCGCTTGGATCTTCAAGGCGGCGTGCAACGAGAATCGTGAAGAGACCTGCAAGCGCGAGGCAGAGTGCATACCAGTAGCCGAACCGCGTCTTGGCGAGGAGCAGAATGGTTCCGGCGCCGAGCCAGCCGGCGGTCCAGACCGCACCGGTGAGATACCAGGCTCGATACAGCGGCTCGCTCCATCCCACGAGTTGCGCAACGAGTTCGGTCCCTGCCGCAACTGCAAAAGCGGTCGCGCCGATCGCCCAGGCGAGCTGATACGGCGCGCGTCGATTTGCGTACTGATTGAAGAGAAGTGCGGCGAAGAGTGCGGCGAGGATCGTAGTGGCGGCGGCGATCACGCGCCCTCCGGCCTACGCCGGAATGAACTCGTGCGCGCTCTGATGAAGTCCGTCACAGAGGCCGAGTCCGTTCGCGCCGCCCGGTAGTTGAATGGGTACCGGTCGCATGATCTCGCGCACCTCACTCTGCTGACAGGTGTACCAGCTGTTTCGGGACATCCAGAGGGCAGGGCACTCTGGCTTCTTGCAGAACTGGAATGGGCCAGGGTTGATGGGAGATGCCTGCTCAAATGACGGGGCCACCTCGGTGGCGATGATGTCCAGCACGCTGACACGAAAGGGGGTGCCTGTAATCTGTTCGCGGCACCCTTCACAGCGAATCCCACTGTTCTCCGTGATGATCGTCGGAATCTTGATGCCCATGATCTCCATGCACGCATCGTAGCCGAGGGGCCGCTTCGTGTCGGCTCGCTCGCGCTCGCGGCGAGGCTCGCCGTATTCGATGCGGGGGGCTACCCTATGCAGATGAGCCAACAGCGCAGCCGAAGAATTCGCGGGGTGGTCTCACTCGGCACGGGCGTTGCGGTCTCAGTGGCGCTCGGGTCGTCGCTCCTCTACTTCCTCTGGGTTGCAAGCATTCGCGACTCCGAGCAGATCGGGCAGCTCTCGATCGGGACGTTCGTCGTGGGGCTCGCCTGCGCCTTCGCCGCCCTGATGCTCGCCTTCAGCATGATCCGGGCAATCCGACGGGCTGAGGACGGCCGAGCCCTCCTCGCCGCCCTCCTCGCAGGCGGCTTTGCGATCGCCGCCGCACTCGCGCTTGCCGCCTCCGACGTCCTCGGCAAACTCGCCGCCTGAATCGAGCGGGTGCTACCCTCACCGTCCTGACGCCCCTATCGTCTAGCGGCCTAGGACGCCACCCTTTCAAGGTGGAGATCACGGGTTCGAATCCCGTTGGGGGCACCACACGTCCAAGACGAGCCGCTGCGCTCGTGCCATCCTGAGCCCATGCCGATTAGCGTCCTCGCATTTCTCATCTACGCGCTCCTCCTTCTCGCGGGGCTCGGCCTCACCCTTGGGCCAATCGTGGAGCAGGCAACCGCGGCGCCCGTCACCCTGCAGGGAGTGGTCTGGATGGCGCTCATCGCCGCCGCAATCTTCAGCGTCACCCTCGTCCTCCAGCGAAAGGAGGCGGGGCGAGGTTTTGCGATCGGCCTCTCTACCGTTCTTATTCCGGCGGGCCCGCTGATCGCCCTGACCTTTGGCAACTGGCTCCCTGGCCTTCCTCCGATGCTGCTCGCACTGCTCCTCATTCGTGGGCTACGCGGCGGCGCGGCGCGCAGCTGGTTGAACCAGCAGTAGTGAGGCGGACACGATGAGTGCAAACGAACGACCAAAGAACCTCGCGATCAACGGAATCTTTGATCTTCCCCTTGATGTACACCTCCACACGCTGCTTTCACCAGATTCTGCGGTCCCAGTTGACGTGTACCCAGCACTTGCGATCGCGCTCGGCATGCCGCGCATTGCAATCACCGATCACCTCGACTTTGATCCTCGAGAGCCTGGCGCAACGCTTGCACCCCATCAACGTCGCGTCGAGGTTGTCAACGAACTGCGCAGGAAGTTTGGTGATCGGCTTGAGATTCTTCTTGGCGTAGAGATCACCTACGAGCGCGCGTATGAGCAGGATATTCGCGATCACCTGCAACGCCACCAGTACGACCTTACGATCGGGAGCATCCATCCAGGGATTGACTCTCCGTTCAAGCGATCACGTGCTGCGATATTTGCTGGGAGTGACGCAAACGTAACCGCGCCGTACTTTGATGAAGTCCTTGGTGCAGTTGAGAGCGGACTCTTCGACATCCTTGGCCATGCCGACTACGTTCGCAAGTATGTGTACCCGCATATCGGCACCGATCGTTTTGAGGCGGCACCTGAGCTCTACGAACCGTTCTTGCAGGCGCTGGTAAAGACTGGCACCGCACTCGAAATCAACAGTTCTGGCTGGAGACAGCGAACTGGCGTCTGCTATCCGCTCCCACAGGCCGTCGCACGGTATAAGGAGATTGGCGGTCGCTACATTGTCACCGGGTCTGATGCGCACGAACCAGATTGGTTTGCGCTGAATTTCGACCGTGCGCGAGCGCTCCTCCTAGAGCACGGGTTTGATGAGCTCGTCACGAAGCGGTGGGAGCGCGCTGGTGAACACTGGCCCGTACCGCCAACGCGCTAACGGCGCGTCGCGGGCGCTGTTGATGCGGCGCGCCTCGATCAGTCCGGTGGAAGCGTTGGATCTGCGTTCGAGAATCCTCGCTCAACAGCAAGTGCAATGCCGCCGCGCTGATCGACCAGAACAATCGCGCGAATAACATCGAGTGAGTCGCCGCTCGGAATCTCCATGCTCGGACGAACGTCATCGGTGACGATGAGCCAGTAGACGCCACTGAGTGACGGTGCGTCACTCCCTGCGGTCGTTAGTGTGATCAGCCGCACACGTGGCGACGCGCCAACCGGTGCATCGGCGGTGCGCGCCGCGCGAACCGCGCTCTGTGGTGAGATGCCAGCGAGCACCGTGTCCGCACTCACCGCCTCCCACCCTGCTGGAAGTGGGAGGTCGAGCGGTCGAATGCGGTCCGCCTGCACGCGAAGGAGGAGTGCGCCGACGAGAAACGCAACCGTCAGCAACGCCATCACGCGAAGCACCTGTCCTCGACTCACTGGGGTCGCGATCTCTACCCCTGCAGGGGGCAGCGCCGCCTGAGAGACCTCGTTCTGGCCGTCTGGCCCTGGGTGCTCGCTCGGGTGCTGGCTCATGCCGCCATCGTGCCAGAGTTCGCCGCTACGATTCAGCCATGACCACATCTGGCGCACACCCGACTCCTGCTGAGCGCGCCCGAGCCCTCCCGCGCGACCCGCTCCTCGGCATCCCGCTGCGACACGTGGTCCGTGATGCGGTCGGCCGCGCCCTGCGTCGTGCAATCGCCAACGGCACCCTCCCCGCACCTGCCGATGCGAACGCGCTTGAGGCACTCATCCGTGGGATTGAAGTTGAGGTGCCTGCAAGCAGTGAACATGGTGACTACGCCTCAAACATTGCAATGAAGTCTGGAAAGCTCCTGCAACGCGCCCCCGCACAGATTGCTGCGGCACTCGTTGCAGAGTTGGACGTGGAGGCGCAAGAGCGGCTCCATGGTGGCGCGGGTTCGCTCGGACCAATCACGCAGGCCAGCGTTGCAGGCCCAGGGTTTCTCAACATGCGCCTCCGCGCCGGACTCCTCGCCGATCTCCTTGACACAATCATCGCGTCACCGTCCGCGTGGGGACACGTCGTGCC
>DMUR01000069.1:0-2103 GCA_003476885.1 Chloroflexota bacterium | reverse complement strand
GGTAATGCGCGCGGTGCATTTGTCGGCGACCTCCTCTCGCGCGTCCTTGAAGCCGCTGGTCAAGAGGTAACTCGCGAGTACTACTTCAACGACTTTGGCGAACAGGTGCGCCGACTCGGCGAAAGCGTGATCGCGCTGCGTGACGGCATTCAGGTGGCAGAAGATGGATACAAGGGCGACTACGTTGGCGAACTCGCCACAGCGATCCCTGCTGATGTTGCAGCGCGCGCTGCAGAGGCACGTGAGGCACACAGCGCTGACCCTGATCGCGACGAGGTCGCCGTCATCGGTAAGTGGGCATCAGAGCGCATTCGTATTGGCATTCAGTCTTCGCTCGCCGCGCTCGGTGTTGAGTTTGATGTGTGGCGCTCAGAAGGGTCTCTGTATACCGAGGGGCACGTTGAACGCACCATTGAAAAGCTCCGCGCGGCTGGCTGGCTTGAAGAGCGCGACGGTGCGCTCTGGTTCAAGAGCACAGCGTTCGGTGATGACAAAGACCGTGTGGTCAAGAAGTCTACGGGCGCATACACGTACTTCGGATCAGATATTGGTTATGTCGAGGAGAAGTTTAACCGTGGCTTTGATCACCTGGTGTATGTCTGGGGTGCGGATCATCACGGCACCGTTGCACGAGTGCGCAATGCAGGCGAGGCGCTCGGATACCAAAAGGAGCACATGGAGATGCTTCTCGTGGCGTGGGTACGATTCGTTCGGGACGGCGTAGAGATGAGCATGTCTAAGCGTGCCGGAACCTTTGTGACGCTTGATGAGCTTCTCGAAGAGATCGGTGTGGATTCTGCACGTTGGTACTTTGCCTCTCGCAGTGCGAGCACCGCGATTGACTTCGACATCAAGGCAGCCACCGCGCGCAACAATGAGAATCCTGTCTACTACGCGCAGTACGCGCATGCACGCATGCAATCAATCTTGCGCAAGGCGGCTACCGAAGGGCTCGCGACGGCACCTGCCATTGGAGATCTCCTTGACAACGAGACGAGTGCAGATGCTGTGTTGGCGCGGGTCGTCGTTCGACTCCCGGAAGTCGTGGAGGATGCTGCGGCGCACCATGAGACGCAGGGCGTGACGACGTACGCCACCGAACTCGCTACCGCCTTCTCCGCCTTCTATCGCGATGCGAAGGTGGTGGACAGTAGTGCCCCTGAGCTCTCCGCCAAACGGCTGCGGCTGGTCCAAGCGGCCGCAACCAGCCTCGCCGCCTCGCTCCGCCTGCTCGGGATCTCCGCCCCCGCCGAGATGTAGGCCCGCCCTCAGGGCGAGCGCGAGTGGGTCCCGAGCCGTAGAGGGCCCCTTGGTACAGGTGGGTCCGAAGGATTGCGAAGTCTTTACCTGGCTGCTCAGTGGAGATTCACCCGCGAGGAAGATGATGGGGTTCGGTTCACTGGACCTCCCTCCTGAGAACCGACCTCCAGCCAGGCGGGGGCGATGGGCATTGACCCCGCCTGGCACACCCCTCCGTACGACGCCCGCGGGTGGCGCGTGGGAGAATAGGGCGATGGAACTCACCTATTACGGACGCAGCTGCGTCCGAATCCGAGGACGCGAGGCAACGATCGCCTACGACCCGTACACCTCCATCGTGGGGCCAACCGGTCGCGGGATCACGGCGGACATCGTCACCCTCAGCCACCCAGATGACGCGCCGCTCGCGCGCGTGAAGGGTCGCCTCGCACCACGCGACGGACGCACCCCCATTGCCACCAGCCTGGACAACGCTGTCGTCTTGGAGGGGCCAGGCGAATACGAAGTGAAGTCGGTGCTCATCACCGGCATTCGTAGCTACCGCGATAGCCATCGCGGCGGCGCAGCGCGACACAACACCGTCTTCTACGCAGAGATCGACGGCATCCACGTCGTGCACCTCGGCGACCACGCTGAAGGGTTTTCTACTGATCAGATCAAAGAGCTCCCAGGCGCGGACATTGTGCTCATCCCAGTTGGGGGAGAACTGAGCGCCGAAGCAGCATCCGCGCTCATCAACCAGCTCGGCCCCAAGATCGTCATCCCAATGCCGATGACCGATGACGTTGCCAAGGCGAATGCCGCCGTCAAGGCCTTCTGCAAGGAGGAGGGGCTCACCACACC
>DMUR01000088.1:5034-5647 GCA_003476885.1 Chloroflexota bacterium | reverse complement strand
GTCCTTGATGACCCACGCTTCGCGGGGCGCGGCATCCTTATTGCGGGCGACAACTTCGGCACCGGCTCAAGCCGCGAGCATGCGCCGTGGGCCCTTGACGCATTCGGGATCAAGGCGATCATCTCCACCAGCTTCGCCGACATCTTCAAGAACAACGCCCTGAAGAACGGCATCTTGCCGATCGTTGTGGATGCGGCGCTGCATGCACAACTCATGGAAGCTGCGCGCAGCGGCGACGCGGCACAGGCGAGCGTTGATCTTGCGAGCGCAACGCTGACAACGCCGAGCGGCACGGCCGTGAAGTTCGCGATCGATCCGTTCGCTCAGAAGATGCTCCTCGCTGGGCTCGACGAACTTGACTTCGTCCGCTCCAAGTCAGCCGACATTGAGGCGCATGAGCGCGCGCACCCAGGCACCGTCAACACCAAGGCGCCGCAGGCGGCGAAGTGAGCGACGACCGCGCGAAGGGGAAGAACCCCTACGACCGGCCGAGCGACCCGGCGAAGCGGCACTCCGCCGCCATGACCGACGGGCCAGATCGCGCGCCAGCACGCGCGATGTTGAAGGCGATCGGCTTCACCGACGAAGATCTCGCCAAGCCGATCATCGGTGT
>DMUR01000088.1:3860-4956 GCA_003476885.1 Chloroflexota bacterium | reverse complement strand
GCGGATGCGGTGAAGCGCGGCATTCGACGCGCAGGCGGCACACCGATGGAGTTCGGCACCATCTCCGTCTCAGACGGCGTCGCCATGGGTACCGAAGGGATGAAGGCATCGCTGATCTCACGCGACCTGATCGCCGACTCCATTGAGCTCGTCGCCGCCGGACACAGCTTTGACGGCATCGTCTGCCTCACCGGCTGCGACAAGACGAGCCCTGGCGCCGCGATGGCCCTCGGTCGCCTCAACATCCCCGGACTAATCCTCTATAACGGCACGATCCTCCCCGGTTCCTTCAACGGGAAGGACGTCACCGTGCAGAGCGTCTTTGAAGCGGTTGGCGCCTATCGCGCGGGGAAGATCAGCGCCGAAGAGCTCTGGGCGCTCGAGAACGCCGCCTGCCCAGGACCTGGGGCGTGCGGCGGACAGTTCACCGCAAACACGATGAGCATGGCGATGGAGGTGCTCGGTCTCTCCCCCGCTGGCCTCAACGGCATCCCTGCGCCAGACCCAGACAAGATCGCAGCGGCGGAACGCTCCGGCGAGATCGCCGTGCAACTGGTGCGCGATGATGTTCGGCCACGCGCACTCGTTACGGAGCGCGCACTGGAGAATGCGATTCGCGCGGTCGGTGCAACCGCAGGTTCAACGAACGCCGTGCTGCACCTCCTCGCGATTGCGCGCGAGTTCGACCTACCGCTCGAGATTGAGGCCTTTGAGCGACTCGGTGAGTCAACGCCAGTGATCGGCAATCTCATCCCTGGCGGCAGCTATGCGGCACTCGACCTCTATAAGGCTGGTGGTATCGCCCTCGTCTTGCGCGAGCTCGTCTCGGCAAAGCTGCTGCACGTCAACGAACGCACGGTTGATGGACGAACCATCGGCGAGATTGCTGGGAGTGCAGTGGAGACGCCCGGCCAGAAGGTGATCTTCCCGATCAGCGCACCAATGTCGCCAAATGGTGGACTCACCGTGCTGCGCGGCTCACTCGCACCAGAGGGGGCGATCGTCAAGCTCGCCGGACACTCACGCCGACATCACAGTGGTCCCGCGCGCGTCTTCAATGGTGAAGAGGCCGCTTTCGCTGCGATTCGCGCGAACA
>DMUR01000088.1:1412-3804 GCA_003476885.1 Chloroflexota bacterium | reverse complement strand
GAAGGTCCCGTTGGCGGACCAGGGATGCGCGAGATGCTCGCCGTCACCGCCGCACTCGTTGGCCAAGGGCTTGGCGATCAGGTCGCGCTCATCACTGACGGCCGCTTCTCTGGCGCAACCCACGGCTTCATGGTCGCGCACATTGCACCAGAAGCGGCGCTCGGCGGACCGATTGGCCTCATTGAAGAGAACGACACGATCACCATTGATGTTGCCGCACACGAACTGCGACTCGACGTTGACCCTGCAACGCTCGCCAAACGCCGCGCGGCGTGGCGAGCACCTGCGCCGAAGTACACGGGCGGCGTCTACGCCAAATACGCCGCACTGGTGAGCAGCGCCTCCGATGGCGCAATCACCACAGGGAAGCGACTGAAGCGCGCACTTGATACCGCAGCGGAGCAGTAGGAGGCGGCATGGCCCCAAAGAGGGAGACTGATCCTCGCGACCCGCGACGCGGCCTCCGCGGTCTCGACTCGCCCGTCATCCCAGGGAGTGAACCACCGGACCCTGAGCGTGCGGCAGAGCAGGAGCGGCGCGGCCTCTTCGGCGTGAAACTCATCGTGGGCGGACTCGTGGGAACCGCGATCATCTTCACGATCCTCGACATCATCGCCCAGCAACTTGGAGGCTAAGATGAGTAACTCACAGTTCGCCGCAACTGCCGCCGAACGATTCCCAAAAGGTCTCCCCTCCGCCACCGTTGATGCCGCCCTAATGAAGAGGATTGGGGCCGAGGCCGCGGATGACCTGGTGCAGTTGATCCGCGCCGAGAGTGTGAATCCACCCGGAAATGAGACGCGCGCGGCGAAGGTGCTCATTGAGCTACTGAAGCGCGAAGGCTTGGAGCCTGAGTTTTACGAGCCACTCCCTGATCGCGGCAATGTCAGTGTCCGGCTGCGAGGGAGCGCCTCTGCGGCGAACCCGAAGCTCAGCCCGCGCGACAAAGAGAGTGGCGCCCTCCTCCTCTTTGCACACCTTGACGTTGTCCCCGCCAACCAAGACGGCTGGACGGTGAACCCATTTGAAGGCGTCGTCAAGGACGGCTACGTCTGGGGGCGTGGCGCCGTTGATATGAAGGGGGCGCTCGCCGTCCAGGTCGGCGTGATTCGACTCCTCTGTGCGCGTGCACGGGCTGCAGGGTTGAACCCGGTGAAGGATCCAATCCCTGGCCTACGGCGCGACATCATCCTCACCGCCACCGCGGATGAGGAGACGGGTGGCGAAGATGGGATCGCCCTTGTGCTGCGCGACCGCAAGCACTGGCTCGACGCTGCAGTTGGCCTCACGGAGGCGGGCGGGATGACGATCACCGCCGCAGGTCGACGCATCTATCCGCTCCAGGTTGCCGAGAAGGGTTTCGCTCGATTCAACATCACGGTGAGCGGGCGCTGGGGCCACGCCTCCATGCCAGACAGCGACAACGCCCTCTTGCGCGCCGCACAGATCGTGGAGCGCGTCTCCGTCCCTGGTCCTGTGCAGTTCGTCAAAGAGAACGAAGCCCTTGTCGGCGCGCTCCGCGCCGCACTCCCTGAAGCGGCCATCGCTCGGCTCGAGCGCCTCCTTGCGGAGAAGACCTTCAGCGACGCGGCGCCACTGAACAGCGAAGCGCCAACCGCCGGTTGCGCCCCTGAGCTCCTCCGTGCACTGCGCGCCGTGCTGCGCGATACCTTCGCCCCAACGATCATCGCCTCAGGGATTCGCTCCAACGTCCTCCCGGGTTCTGCAACGCTCACCGTAGATAGCCGCATCCTGCCAGGGACAACGCGCGAGCAGGCGCAGGCGAACATGCTGGAGCGCATCGGCCCCGACCTTGCGCCATTTGTTAAGGCAGACCTTACCGAGTTTGGTGCGGCGGTGAGCAATCCAATGGATCACGAGATTCTCGGCATCGCATCCGCCGCGATTCGCGCGCGCGACGCGGAGGCAATCCTGATGCCCGCGGTGGCGCCGTACGCCACCGACGCAAAGATCACGGTGCCCGCAGGAATTCCAACCTACGGCTTCTCGCCCTACCTGCTCGATCCGAAGGAGCGATTCATGGAGCGCTTCCACGGCGTTGACGAACGCGTCTCACAGGAGGCGCTCGCCTGGGGCGTTGAGGTCCTCTACGACGTCACGATGGGGTACGCGGGGGAGTAACCGGCGCGCGCGTCGCAAGCGCGGCGACTGCTGCCGCAACAAGTCCGCGCTCTGCAGCGGGAAGCCTACGCACCACACCAACAAACTGCTCCGCGCGTCCGCGATCAATTGCCGTGAGCATCGCCTCACCCGCCGTGGCGAGTAGGTGCACGCGCCTGCGCTTATCTTCAGCTGCGACCACGCGCAGCAGCTTCCGCGTCACGAGTCCCGCAACCAGTCGACTCGTGGCCGAGTGTGATCGACCGAGTTC
>DMUR01000088.1:1110-1331 GCA_003476885.1 Chloroflexota bacterium | reverse complement strand
GCCAACTGCTGCGCGGTGGAGAGGACGAGCTCACGCCAGAGCCTGCGAATGGAGACGATACGACCACCGATCTCTCCGAGACTCTGTCGACGCCTCGCCACCTCATCGATGCCGCTGCCGAGTGGTGCGCGCCCCACGCCAGCAATTCGGCTCCGCAGTTCATCCGCAGCACGAGAGAGGTCGGGTAAACGGCGCCGCTTATTTGTATGCATACACGCATA
>DMUR01000088.1:764-983 GCA_003476885.1 Chloroflexota bacterium | reverse complement strand
TCGCCGCCTCCCCCGCCGCACGCGCCGTCTTGGCCGAAGCGGAAGCGGCGCTCGGCGAGAAGATCGGCGCACTCATTGCGAACGGTCCAGCAGACGCGCTTGAGCGCACCGAGCAGGCGCAGCCAGCGATCTTGATCATCTCCATTGCGCTCCTTGAGGCGGCGCGCGAGCGAGCCGCAGCGCGCGGCGAAACCCTCGAGACGCCGAACTTCGCCGCCG
>DMUR01000088.1:0-678 GCA_003476885.1 Chloroflexota bacterium | reverse complement strand
TCGCGGCGACTTGATGCAAACCTCAGGTGGCGGACGCCCTGGCGCAATGGCCGCAATCCTTGGGCTCCCTGAATCAGAAGAGTCTCGCATCGTCGCCGAAGGGGCGGCGCGCGGCGTCCTCGTCCTTGCGAATCGCAACTCTCCGGGTCAAATCGTTCTCTCTGGCGAAGTTGCCGCCATTGAACACGCCGTCGCCGCCGCATCTGCCGCTGGTGCGAAGCGCGCCGTGCGACTGCAGGTCAGCATCGCCAGCCACTCACCACTGATGGAAGAGGCGGCGGCCGGAATGCGCGCCGCACTCGAGTCCGTCACCGTCCACGACCCGAAGATCACGATGCTCGCCAATGCGAACGCGGCACCGATTCGCACCGCTGCAGAGCTTCGTCGCGAACTCTCTGATCACTTGACGAGTGGCGTCGACTGGATCGCCGCGATCGGCGCCACCGCCGCCGCTGGAACCGAGCGATACGTAGAAGTTGGTTACGGCCGCGTCCTCAGTGGACTCGTCAAGCGCATCCCATCGGCGGCTGGTGCTGAGATCGTCTCTATTGATGATCTTCCGCTCACCGCAGCGGTCGTGTCGTAAGGAGGCGGAATGCGAGAAGCAGATCACACCCGACGCGTCGTTATCACCGGACTTGGCATCGTCTCGCCGATCGGCAACGATCCAGCGAGCGT
>DMUR01000010.1:6563-6781 GCA_003476885.1 Chloroflexota bacterium | reverse complement strand
ACCATGGTGAACGCGGGCGTCTACCTGGTGGCGCGCATGAGCCCACTCTTTGCGGCAAGCCCTGAGGCGATGCTTGTGGTTGCGGCGATCGGCATCTTCACCGCCATCTTTGCTGCGTCAATCGCGTTCACGCAGACGGATATCAAGCGCGTGCTCGCCTTCTCCACGCTCTCACAACTCGGCTACATGTTCGCCGCACTCGGCGTTGGCGCGTGGGT
>DMUR01000010.1:789-6454 GCA_003476885.1 Chloroflexota bacterium | reverse complement strand
CACGCCGTTGACGGTGAACAGGAGATGCCGAAGATGGGCGGGCTCGCGAAGAAGATCCCAATCACCTACGCCACCATGCTGATCGGCACGATCGCGATCGCGGGACTTCCGCCACTCGCGGGCTTCTGGTCAAAAGACGAGATCCTTGGCGAGGCGTTCAAGTTTGGCTACACCTGGGTCTGGCTTGTTGGACTCGCTGTTGCTGGCGCTACCGCCTTCTACATGTTCCGTCTCATGGGCCTCACCTTCTGGGGGAAGAGCCGCGTTCGTGAGGACGTTCATCCACACGAGTCGCCATGGACCATGACCCTTCCGCTCATCCTGCTGGCGATCCCCTCAATTGGCATTGGCGCACTGCTCGGCTTCCCGGTCGCAGACGGCATCATCAAGCACGGACTTGAGCCCATCTTCCACACGGCGGACGAGATGCTCGGGATTGAACACGGGAAGTGGCAGCTCTTCGGCATTGACGGAGTCTTGATGCTTGCGAGCGTGACAGTAGCGTCTATTGGTACGGCGATCAGCGTTCGGCTCTTCCGCAGCGACAACGGCGACCGCATCCGCGCCATCACGGCTCGACTGCAGCCGCTCTATGTTGGAAGCAAAGGGCGTTGGTTCTTTGATGATCTCAACGACTTGATCTTCGTGCGCCTCGGTGGACGAGTCGCCCACGCGGCATGGTGGTTTGATCGCAGGATTGTTGACGGCGCAGTGAACGGTGTTGGCGCACTCACCTCAAGCGGTGGCCGCGGACTTCGCCAAATTCAAACCGGTCGTGTGCAGAATTACGCGCTCGGCATCGCGCTCGGTTTGGCTGCAATGGCGATCGCGTATCTGGTGATCGGGTCATGAGCGATCTGACGCAGTTCATTGGATCACTGCCGATCCTCTCCATGATCACGCTACTCCCGCTTGTTGGCGCGCTCGGCATCGCACTGATCCCATCCTCGCGACCATCAACAATTCGCGTCGCAGCACTTGTGATCTCTTTTGTCACGTTCATCTTGAGCCTACTGATGCTGCCAGGCATTCGTGAGTTCTCAAGCGAGTTCGCATTCAGCGAGCAGATCCCGTGGATTCCAAACTTTGGTATCACCTATCACCTTGGCGTTGATGGGCTCTCCGGCGCGCTTGTTGTCTTAACGACACTGCTCAGCTGGATTTGCATCTTGGCGAGCTTCGGCCCAATCCAGAGCCGCGTGAAGGAGTACTTCATCAGCTTCCTGATCCTTGAGACGGGAATGCTCGGCGTCTTTCTTTCGCTCGACCTCTTCCTCTTCTACATCTTCTGGGAGATTGTGCTCGTACCGATGTACCTCATCATCGGTATCTGGGGCGGCGCAGACCGCATCTACGCCACGATCAAATTTGTTCTGTACACGCTCGTCGGTTCACTCCTGATGCTTGTCGCCATTCTCGCCACGGCGTTCAGTCACCAGGTGGCGACCGGTTCGTGGGACGGAGCGTTTGACCTCCTTGCGCTGCGCGGGACGATCAGTGACCCAACGCTGCAGGCACTCGCGTTCGCGGCATTTGCACTGGCGTTTGCCATTAAGGTCCCCATGTTCCCATTCCACACCTGGCTCCCCGACGCGCACGTCCAGGCGCCAACCGCGGGCTCTGTGATCCTGGCTGGCGTGCTGCTGAAGCTCGGTGGTTATGGGTTTATCCGCTTCGCAATCCCGCTCTTCCCGCAGGCGGCGCAGGACTTTGCGCCGCTCATGATTGTGCTCTCCGTCATCGCGATCATCTACGGCGCGATCGTTGCAATTGTCCAGACCGACCTGAAGAAGTTGATCGCATATAGCTCGGTCAGCCACATGGGATTTGTCACGCTTGGCATCTTCTCGTTCAACCAACAGGGGGTCGACGGTGCCATTTTGCAAATGCTGAACCACGGACTCATCACCAGCGGACTCTTCCTCCTCGTTGGTATTGGGTACGAGCGCACGCACGATCGTGAGATCGCGAAGATGGGTGGCTGGGCTTCACGAACGCCGGTGTACGCCGCGCTCTTCGGCTTCTTCCTCTTCGCCTCAGTTGGCCTCCCAGGCCTCTCCGGCTTCGCTGGCGAATTCCTCGTCCTGCTCGGCGCCTTCCTCGTGAATCCGATGGTCGCTGGCGCAGCAACCCTCGTGATGATCCTCGCCGCCGTCTATCTCCTCTGGCTCTATCAGCGCGTCTTCACCGGCGAACTCTCCCCGTTCCTGAAGGGTCTCGGCGCAAAGCTAACCGATGTCACGCCAATTGAGATCGCCACCCTTGCGCCACTCGCTGCCATGATCGTTGCCTTCGGGGTTCTTCCCGCGCTCCTTACGAGCGCATTTGCACCGAGTGTGGCGCAGTTCTTGATGTACGCGGCGGGAGGAGTGGCCCCATGAACGACCTACTTACGATTGCACCACTCCTGAGCGTTGGACTCACCGCCGTTGCGGTGCTCCTGAGCGACGCCATCACGCCAAACCGAAAGTACGCGCCAATCTCTGTTGCGCTCGCTGGCCTCGGGGTCACCGCTTGGATCCTGCTCCAGCAGAGCGGCGGCGTCGCAACGGCACTCAACGGCGCATACGTTGGCGGCCCATTTGTTGCCTACCTTGGACTTCTCGGCGCAGCGATCGTGGCGATCACGCTCTTGATAAGTCCAGACCATCTGTTTGCGCGCGGATATCCAAGCGCCGAGTTTGCCGCCACTCTCCTGTTCGCGCTCTGCGGAACCATCCTCCTCGCTGCGGCGGCAGATCTTGTGACGCTCTTCATTGCACTCGAACTGATGGTGATCCCTGGGTACCTTCTCGCTGGATTTGCAAAGCGTGATCCGCTCAGCACGGAGGGTGCCGTCAAATACTTTTTGCTCGGGAGCTTCTCCAGCGCAATTCTGCTCTTCGGCATCGTGCTCCTCTGGGGGGCAACAGGAACCGCATCACTGACCGAAATTGCAATCAGCCTCACGTTGCTCACCACTGGTGTTCCACCAGCCGTTGCTGTGGCGCTTGCACTTATCACGACTGGATCTGCATTCAAGATTGCCGCAGTTCCGTTCCACTACTGGACACCAGATGCGTATCAAGGATCACCCACCCCAATCACTGGCTACCTCTCCGTTGGTCCAAAGATTGGTGCGTTTGTCTTGCTCATCAAGCTCTTCTTGATTGCACTGTTGCCGCTTGCAGAAGTTTGGATCCCCGTCATGGTCATTCTTGCCGCGGCAACAATGACGCTCGGCAATCTTGTTGCGCTGACACAAGGGAACGTTAAGCGCATGCTCGCCTACTCATCCATTGCCCATACCGGGTACTTAATGGTCGGTATCGTTGCAGCGGGTGCTGGCGAAGCATCTGGGATCGCGGGCATCCTCTTCTACGGCGCCGCATACGCACTGATGAATCTCGGTGCATTCGCCTTCCTCGCCGTAATTCAAGGGCGGCCGGGCGCAACGGTGCAACTAAGCGATCTCGCTGGGCTTGGCCGCAAGCATCCACAGATTGCACTGCTCGCAGCACTCTTCCTCCTTAGCCTCACCGGCATCCCGCCGACGGCCGGCTTCTTTGCAAAGGCGTACGTCATCTTGAGTGCGCTGCAGGCGGGAGGACTCGCAGCCATCTTGGCAATTGTTGCGGTGCTGAACGCGGCGATCGCTGCCTTCTACTACCTCCGTGTCATCGTCTATCTCTTCATGCGCGACCCAGCCGAGACCGATGTGCAGGTAGCCACCTCGCCACTCCTTCGCGCGGGCCTACTGATCGCCGCCGCGGGCACGATTCTGCTCGGCCTCCTCCCAGGCGGACTGATCGAGGCGGTTGTCCAGGCGCTCGCCAGCTAGCCTCCGCCCGCCGCCTAGACCCCCCGACGCCCGCAGCACAACGCCCCGCGCCGCCGCTGTGGGCTTGTAACAAAACTCCCGCCCCCGCGCTCGCATCAGCAAAAACTCATATAAACTTCCGCTATATGGAAGCCGTACAGGTCAAGGTCCAGCGATGAGCACGAAGAGCGCTGCCGCGCTCCCAGCCGCGCTCCGTGAGGCGACTGGTGAGCGCTTCGTGATCGAGGCGGCCCGCCGCGTGCACCGAGCGCTTGGAGACACGAACCGGCTTGACTTGGTGCGCCGACTCGCGCAAAGCCCCGCCACCGTCACCGAACTGATCGAGTCCACCGACCTCTCCCAGCCTCTGGTGAGCTGGCACCTGCGCCGACTCCGCAGCGCGGGACTCGTCACGAGTGAGCGCGCTGGTCGCGAGTCCATCTACACGCTTCGAACGGAGACCATCGCCGAAGGGCACGCGCTGATGCTCGCCGCACTCGGCGTCGCCAACCCTGCCGCCTGGGTTGCACCTGAAGCGGCGCTACCGAACGCGCAACCGCTCGTTGACGCCGTTCGCGCGGAAGAGGAGTAGCAATGGCAAGCCGCGCAACTGATGGGAGTCTCTTCACGGGAGGAGAGCGCGCGCGCATCAAGCGAATCGGCGAACCGATCGCGCTCTTCCTTGGCCGACTCGGCTTCTCGCCGGATGCGCTCACCGTTGCTGGGTTCGGGATCGTTCTCGTCGCAGCCGTCGCCGCCGTTGCGGGCGAGTGGGTGCTAACGGCGGTGATCTTGATTTTTGGCACGCTGTTTGACGGACTTGACGGAACACTCGCACGCGCCACAGGGAAGACCAGCGACTTCGGCGCCTTTCTTGATTCAACGATGGATCGCGCGGGCGAAGCGGTGATCTATGCAGGGATCGCAGCTGGTGCGGCGCTGAGCGGCACCACCGAAGTGATTGGCCTCGCAACGCTCGCGCTCGGCCTTGGGTCGCTCGTGAGCTACGTGCGCGCACGCGGTGAGGCGCTCGGAGTGCGCGCGGATGTTGGACTTGCACAGCGCGCAGAGCGCGCCGCGGTGTTGATCGTCGGGCTGCTCACTGGTGGACTGCTGAGCGCAACCTGGCTGACCGCAGCACTCGCACTCATCTCCGTCGCTTCAGCAATCACCGTGGTGCAGCGAATTCGTTTCGTTCGCGCAGGCCTCGCCGCCGCATCCACACAGGCGCCGCGCAAGTAGCGGCATATTGATGCTCGCCGCTGGCGTTGCCAGCGGTAAGTGAAGGTGGGGCTGAGAGTCAGCTCCGCAAAAGAACGGTAGTAACAAGGGGGTACGCAACATGATGGAAATGAACGGGCCAAGGGCCCAATGGAACGCACGACCGGCGCCATCAACGCCGGTTAAGGCAACAAACCCGATTCGGGTGGCGATTGCGGGCGTAGGGAACTGCGCGAGCAGCCTCGTGCAAGGGCGCTACTTCTACGCGGACGCCAAGAACGATGCAAAGGTCCCAGGACTGATGCACGTCGACATTGGCGGATACCACGTACGAGATCTTGAGTACGTTGCCGCATTCGATGTGAACGTCACGAAGGTTGGAAAGGATCTCTCCGTTGCACTCGGCGCAGAGCCGAACAACACTTGGACATTCCAGGAGATCCCAACCACTGGCGTCATCGTGCAGCGCGGACCAACGCTTGACGGCATTGGAAAGTACCTGCGCGACGTGGTGAAAGAGTCACCAGAGAAGCCGGTTGATGTTGCCGCAGTGCTCAAGGAGCGCAAGGTGGACGTCTTGGTTGCCTACCTTCCGGTCGGCAGCGAAGAGGGGATCCGCTATTACGCCGAGCAGGCGATCAAGGC
>DMUR01000010.1:326-624 GCA_003476885.1 Chloroflexota bacterium | reverse complement strand
TCGCCGATCGCGGCGTGCACCTCGATCGCACGTATCAGTTGAACTTCGGTGGGAACACCGACTTCCAGAACATGTTGGAACGCGACCGACTGGAGAGCAAGAAGATCTCAAAGACCAACGCGGTTACCTCAATCCTTGATGAGCCAATGGGCGAGGAGCAGGTGCACGTTGGTCCTTCAGACTTCGTGCCGTGGCTCCTTGACCGCAAGTGGGCAAACATCCGACTCGAAGGGACAACCTTCGGCGGCGTGCCGCTCACGGCGGAGTTGAAGCTTGAGGTGTGGGATTCGCCGAACAG
>DMUR01000010.1:0-258 GCA_003476885.1 Chloroflexota bacterium | reverse complement strand
TGGCGGGGACACTCGTTGCCCCTTCGGCGTACTTCATGAAGAGCCCACCAATGCAGTTGCACGATGACATCGCGCACGCTGCCGTTGAGGCCTTCATTCGCGGCGAGGACAACCGTGTCCTCGACGGGACCCAGGTCACTGCCGAGGGTTACCCCTCCTCGGAGGCCCTGAACTCAGTCCGCGCGTAACCGTTCTCGCGCGGCTGGCAGTGGCCAGCCCCGCCTTCACAACGAGGAGAGCCGCCGTACCCGAAAGGGG
>DMUR01000067.1 GCA_003476885.1 Chloroflexota bacterium | reverse complement strand
CTCGGACGCGAAGGTGCACCAGCAGGCACGACCGACTTCACCGCAATCGTGACCGCCGCCTTGGCCCTTGGCCCAGACGCGTTCTTCTACGGTGGCGTGACGGCGGACGGCGCTGGACTCTTCCGCAAGGCCATCGAGCAGGCAGGACTCGGCGATGTTGAGTTCTACGGCGGCGACGGCATCCAGGACGGTTCAGGCGAAGGTTCATACATTGCAATCGCGGGCGCAGCTGCTGCGAAGAGCTTCAGCTCCGTTGCTGCAATTGAGAACATCCCTGACAAGGCTGGATTCGCAGCGAAGTACGAGGCTGAGTACGGCGAAGCCCCAGGTGCATACTCTGCATCCGGCTACGCCTGCGCCCAGGTCGTCCTCGATGCCATCAAGCGAGCCGTTGCGGCTGGCGAAGTGACGCGAGAGGCCGTACGCGCTGCTTTGGTTGATACGTCGGTGACGTACTCCACAGTGCTTGGCAGCCTTTCGTTCGACGAGGTTGGCGACACGTCCCAGAAGATCATCTCCCTCTATGAGGTAGTTGATGGCAACTGGACGTTCGTCGAGCAGATCGACTACGCGAACAAGTAATCCGTAGCGGGGTCTCCCCGCACGGGTCGCGAAGATCGTGATGAAGGGCCCCCTCGCCCGAAAGGGCGGTGGGGGCCCTTCAAACACTCATAGTGCACGAGCCTACAACTGAGAAGTCTTGCCCTTAGTTCACGAGACAGGCACAATCGCTAGACGCACCAACTGGATTAGAGAGGAGGACTCATGGCAACCGCATCGGGCACCGTACGGACCGAGCGCGTTCGCAGTCAGTTCCTCTTCCCTGCGGTAGTCACCGGGTTCCTGGCGCTGATGCTGGGGCTCCTCGGATTTGACCAGTTCCTCAATGCTATGACGCTCGGCGCCATCTATGCGTTGATTGCCCTCGGCTACACGATGGTCTACGGCATCATTGAGCTGATCAACTTCGCCCACGGCGATGTCTTTATGGTTGCAACCTTCGTATCGATTGGCGTGAGTACGACGTTGCTTGGACAGACGGGAGCAATCACGGACGTCCCCACGCTCGTCTTCAGCCTGGTCGTACTTTTCGTCGTCACGATTGTGGTCATGGCGATCGTCGGAGCGCTCATCGAACGCCTCGCATACCGTCCACTTCGCAACGCACCGAAGCTTGCTCCACTCATTACTGCGATCGGTGTGAGCTTCATCCTCCAGAACATCATTCAGTTCTTTGTCGGGCCGTACATCACGAACGTGCCACAGCTCTTCTCGACCCAATGGTCCTTTGACTTCGGAGAGAGCCGCGTCCCATTCCTCAACCTCTTTGTCATTGGTTCAGCGCTCTTCTTGATGGCCATCCTCCAACTCTTCATTGCGCGCACCAAGACTGGACGCGCAATGCGCACTACCGCCATGGACCGAGACGCCTCCTCGCTGATGGGCGTAGATATCAATCGGACGATCATGATCACCTTCTTAATCGGCTCGGGGCTTGCAGGGGCGGCCGGCGTGATCCACGGCCTCTATTACGGAAACACCACCTTTACGCTCGGATTCCAGTCAGGTCTCAAAGCGTTCACCGCCGCCGTGCTTGGCGGCATTGGCAATACGGCGGGTGCGGCGCTCGGTGGCTTCTTGATCGCATTCGTCGAGGTTGGAGCCGCGGCGTTCGGGTTCGGTCGCTGGGGAGGCGCGATCGTCTTCTCTCTGCTCGTGATCTTCCTGATCTTCCGACCGACGGGCATTCTCGGCTCGCAGACAGGAGACCGCGCATGAGTGCTCTGCTTGCCCGTTTTGCGCCGCTCCGCGCGCGTTCCAATGCCTACTTTGCGCAGCACCGTTCGCTCGGCGTCCTCGTCGCGGTCATCGTGATCGGTGGCGCACTCCCGCTTATGAGCAGGATTCCGCCGTTCGGCGAGCTTCAATCAATGAACGCGTGGGTGAACGCATTCACGATCGCGGGCATCTACGCGTTGCTCGCCGTGGGACTGAATGTGGTGATTGGGTTCGCTGGCCTCCTTGACCTTGGGTACGCTGCGTTCTTCGCCCTTGGTGGATACACCTACGCGATCGTGGCGTCCCCATTCTTTGACATCCACCTCCCGTTCTGGCCGATGCTCATTGTTGGTGCGATCATCGGTGCCATGTTCGGCGTCTTCCTCGGCGCCCCGACGCTGCGGCTGCGCGGTGACTACTTGGCCATCGTGACCCTTGGATTCGGCGAGATCGTGCCGATCGTGCTGCTCAACTCCGATCCATTCACTGGTGGAACAAACGGACTCGGTGGCGTTGATAAGCCGGTAATCCCAGGGATCTTGGAGTTCACGCTGATCAACCCGTGGCCCTTCTATGTACTCATGATGGTGATGATTGCCTTGATCATGATCGTCGTCTTCCGGTTGCAAGACAGCAGGATTGGCCGCGCCTGGGATGCTGTTCGCGAAGACGAACTCGCCGCTGAATCCTCTGGCGTGAACACCGTGATCTCGAAGCTGCAGGCGTTCGCCGTTGGCGCCGCGATCGCCGGTTTCGTTGGTGTTTTCAACGCGGCGAAGCTCACCATCGTCGCGCCTGATCAATTCAAGTTTGTCGTCTCCATTTCTGCGGTTGCCGCGGTCGTCCTCGGTGGCATGGGTAACCCAGTTGGAGTTGCGGTTGGTGCATTCGTAATTTACCTAGTACAGAGCATCTTCCTGAAGCAGCTCAACACGCTCGTAGACAACTTCAACATTCCAGTGCTCCAGGAGATTGACTTCCTAGAATTCCAGTACGTGCTCTATGGCAGAATCTTGGTCTTGATGATGTTGAAGTGACCGCAGGGTATTTTCCCGGCGAAGCGCCGCTTGCGTATCTTCAAGGACTCAGTAGGAGCGGACAAGTGAGCGGCGAGAAGTCGTCAAACGACATCGTACTGAAGGCAAAGGGGGTGACTCGCCGTTTCGGCGGCCTGGTTGCGGTCAACAGCGTGGACTTTGAGATTCCGCGCGGCATGATTGCCGCAATCATTGGCCCAAATGGCGCGGGGAAGACCACCCTCTTCAACGTCATCGCGGGAATCTATGCGCCAACCGAGGGGCATATTGAGATCAACGGTAAGCGTCTCATCTCACCGCCAACCGGTGCTGGCCGAGAGCCGCTTCTTCTCCTTGCCCCAATAGTCCCGATGATTGCGCTTGCCGCATACTTCCTGCTGGTCGTGGGCGGCATAGAAGGTTTCTACGAAGGTGTGCTCTCTGTGGTGGTGGCACTGTTCGGATTCGTCTCTGTGCTGCTCCTTACCATCGTCCGACCGCTCTGGTATGTGCGTTTGATCAAGCGCGTCGGCATCACGCGTCCGGCTCGCCCCAACGACATGGTGGAGGCCGGCTTGGCTCGAACCTTCCAGAACATCCGCCTCTATAAGACGCTTACCGCGTTGGAGAACATCTTGATCGGCGCTCACGTCCACCTCCGTTCAGGACTCCTTGGCACCATCTTCCAGACCAAGAAAACTCGTACAGAGGAGGCGAACGCTGAGCGCGATGCCCGAGAGCTCCTTGCATTTGTCGGCCTCGGTGGCGAAGAGAATACGCTCGCCTCAGCGCTCCCATACGGCAAGCAGCGCCTCCTAGAGATTGCTCGCGCGCTTGCGGGGCGGCCACAGCTGCTCCTTCTGGACGAACCCGCCGCGGGCATGAATCCAAAAGAGACGGCCGAGATGACGGCTTTGATTCGTCGAATCCGCGATGAACGAAACATCACAATCCTGCTCATTGAGCACGACATGCGCGTGGTGATGGGGATCTCCGACCGCATTACCGTGCTTGATCACGGCGAGAAGATTGCCGAAGGTCTCCCGGCGGAAATCCGAAGCAACCCAAAGGTGATCGAGGCCTATCTTGGCCGCGGCGCCGCAAGTGGGCACTGAGAGGGGCGTTAGATGGCACTGCTTGAGCTGAAGGATGTGCATACGTACTACGGAGCGGTCCACGCCCTTCGCGGCGTCTCACTCAAAGTCGAAGAGGGAGAGATTGTCACGCTGATCGGTTCTAATGGTGCAGGAAAAACCACAACACTCCGCACCATCTCTGGCCTGCAGCGGGCACGATCAGGGAGCATCACGCTCAATGGAAAGAGCATTGAAGCGTTGCGTGCGCATGAGATTGTTCGCCTTGGTGTTGGACACAGCCCCGAGGGGCGTCGCGTCTTTACTCGAATGTCCGTGCGCGAGAACCTTGAGATGGGTGCCTTCTTGCGAAAGCCAGGGCCAGACGTGCAGGACGACTTCAAGAAAATCTTTGGTCTCTTCCCGCGCCTCAAGGAGCGAGAGTTCCAGGCGGC
>DMUR01000105.1:30045-43010 GCA_003476885.1 Chloroflexota bacterium | reverse complement strand
GAAGCAGTTTGAAGGTGCGAAGTGGAAGTTCAAGGACGGCGTGTGGATTGATGCGGAGAAGAAGCCGGTGAGCCTCGAGATCCTCACGCTCCCGTCCGCTCCTTTCCCAGAAGATACGGCGGTCGCATCCCAGGCGGCGTCGGCATGGATTGCGTTCGGCGTGCCCACGATCGTCACGGAGGTGGATGCGGAGACCCTCACCTCGCGCCTCGCGACAGGTGACTTCGATCTTGTCGTCTTAAACGTGGATGTTGGGATTGATCCAGATCTCTATCCGCTCCTCGGCTCTGCCGCGGTGCTGAGCGGCGGAAATGTGGTCGGAATCCAGCTTAAAGAGCTCGATGCGCTCCTCAATGAGGCACGCAAGCCGGCGGAGAGAGAGGCGCGAGTCAAGGCACTCGCTGCAGTCCAGCGCTGGTGCGCGGCGAACAACTACCTGCTCCCCATTCGGTTCAAGGCAGAAGAGCTGTTGGTCGCCTCGCGTCTCACTGGCCTCGCCCCACTCCTCGTGCGTGAGCCCGAGACCCACCTTCGGGATGTGCTATCTTTCCGCCTCGCGGCTCCGTGATCGCTCTCGGGGCTTCGTTCGGGTCGAGGTGGCGGAATTGGCAGACGCGCTGGCTTCAGGAGCCAGTGTCCGCAAGGACGTATGGGTTCAAGTCCCTTCCTCGATACCAGGAACAGCGTCAGGGACGCAACACCTGTGCCCAGGTGGCGGAATTGGTATACGCGTACGTTTGAGGGGCGTATGACGCAAGTCATCCGGGTTCAAGTCCCGGTCTGGGCACCACACTTCTCTTGAAGCTGTCGCCAGCGGGCGACTGCACCGGGCGGTTAGCTCAGTTGGTAGAGCACCTCGTTTACACCGAGGGGGTCGGGGGTTCGAGCCCCTCACCGCCCACCAGCCCCTATCGCGGTACGGGTCTTCGCGCTCGGCGGGCCCTCCGTTGCGCCCGCTCGCCGCGGAGGGTATCCTCAGCGTCGTTGGTGTCTGAGGTCGCCGTGGCAGGCGGTCAATGAGCCGAGATAGCTCAGTTGGTAGAGCACGCGCCTGAAGAGCGCGGTGTCGCCAGTTCGAATCTGGCTCTCGGCACCATCATCGGTGTAACGGTGCGGAAGTGGCTCAGTTGGTAGAGCATCACATTGCCAATGTGAAGGTCGCGGGTTCGAGTCCCGTCTTCCGCTCCAATCTCTCGGAGATCCGGGGTCGATGCCCCTTCGTCTAGTGGTAGGACACCGGACTTTGAATCCGTGAACCGAGGTTCGAATCCTCGAGGGGCAGCCAACACGGAACTGGGGCGACGTACCCAAGTGGTCTAAGGGGGGGGTCTGCAAAACCCCTATTCGCCGGTTCGAATCCGGCCGTCGCCTCCAACTCTTGGACTCCAGCACCTGGAGTGCTACACTCCGCCTCTGCCTTTCGGCTCCGGCCCACTGCGCAAGTTGCGTAGGGTGCACCGGGGCGAATCCATAGGAAGGAGCGCGCAATGCGCCGCTACGAGCTCATGATGATCATGCAACCAGATGTTGCAGAGGACCGCAGCAAGGCGATCCTTGAGCGAACGGTTCGCTCTATTACCGAAGCGGGTGGAAGCATCCTCAAGAACGTCCCGTGGGGGCGTCGCCGTCTGGCGTATGAGGTTGAGGGACACCGCGACGGCATCTACCAGATCTACCTCTTTGAGGCCCCTGCAGCATCCATTGCTGAGCTTGAGCGCGTGCTCCTGATCACGGAAGAGGTGCTCCGGCACCTGGTGATTCGAGACGAACGCCCAGCGTCGGCGATCAGCGACGAGCTCGAAGAGGAGGCGGCTGATGCCGCCGCCGCGGCCGCCGCTGCTGATGCGCAACTTGATGACGGTGAAAGCGACGCAGCCCCCGCCGCAGTTGCAGTTGACGGGGAGTAGTTCATGTCATTTGCAAAGATCAGCATCATCGGCAACCTTGGCGCAGATCCAGAGTTGAAGTACACCGCCGACGGGAAGCCGCGCCTTGAGATGCGCGTGGCGACCAATGAGCGTCGCAAGTCTGCTGGCGGCGAGTGGGAAGATAAGACAACCTGGTACCGCGTGATCATGTTCGGCGAGCGCTCCGTGAAGCTCGCAGAGTGGCTCCGCAAGGGGCGCAAGGTCTACGCCGAAGGACGACTTCAGGTGGATCTCTACGACTCGAAGGAGGGCGAGAAGCGCGTGGCGCTCGATATCCTCGCGAGCGAAGTAGTGATCGTAGATCGCAATCCAGACGCAGACCCGGGCGCCCCGCGACCTGCGCGAGCCGCAGCACCGAGTGCCGATGCCCGTCCAGAGCAGGGAACGGCATCAGCGCCGAGCGATCTTGACGACCTTCCCTTCTAACGAAACAACCGAACAACCACCACAAGATTGAGAGGAGAGCAACATGGCTGAGGCACCAAAGCGATTCAAGAAGCGTGAAGACAAGTTTGGCGCAGCCCGACGTCGTCGGACCTGTTCATTCTGCGGCGATAAGCGCGGCGTGATCGACTACAAGGAAGTGAACCGGCTCCGCCGCTTCATTTCTGATCGCGCAAAGATTGAGCCACGGCGAAAGACAGGGAACTGCACGCAGCATCAGCATGAGCTGACCGTTGCCTTGAAGCGTGCACGCCAGATGGCACTCCTTCCGTACGCCCCGCAGCATCAGGGGTAGCATTCATGGCGTCGAGCGAGACGAAGGCCCCGATCGCATATTTCGAAGGTGGATTCCGCCCGCTCGCAGATGCGAAGGTCAACGTGATGACCCACGCCTTCCTTTACGGGACGGCCACCTTTGAAGGGATCCGTGCCTACTGGAATGCAGATCAGGGCGAGCTCTACGCACTCAAACTGAACGAGCATCTTGAACGACTCCGCGCATCATCCAAGATCTTGATGATGAACCCGCTCCCTGAGGTTGCAGAGCTCCGGACAATCATCATTGAACTGTTGCAAAAGAACGGCTTCAAGGAGGACGTCTACATCCGCCCCAGCGTGTACAAGAGCACCGAAGCGATCGGGGTGCGCCTCCATGAGCTGAAGAACAACTTCTATGTGATCGCAATCCCGTTCGGAAACTACATTGACATTGATTCAGGGATTCGCTGTGCCACGGTGGCAACGAGGCGGACCTCCGATCTGGCGATCCCTGCGCGCGCCAAAGTGGTGGGGAACTACGTGAATAGCGCCTTCTCCAAGACCGAGGCGATGCTCAACGGCCACGATGAGGCGATCGTGCTCACTGAGGCGGGGAAGGTGTCTGAAGGCTCCGCGGAGAACCTCTTCCTTCTGCGTGGAGACACGCTGATCACCCCGGGCCTCAACGATGACATTCTGGAAGGGATCACACGCGCCGCGGTCGTTGAGATTGCGCGCGAAATGGGGCTCAAGGTGAGCGAGCGATCAATTGATCGAAGCGAGCTGTACATCGGCGATGAGCTATTCCTCTGTGGAACAGGCGCACAGATCTCGCCTGTTATTGAGGTGGACCACCGTGCGATCGGGAGCGGCGAGATTGGTCCAATCACGAAGCGCATCCAGGAGCGATACTTCGCCGCTGTTCAAGGTCGGGTCCCTGAGTATTCACACTGGCTTACGCCGATTTACGGAACCAAGAAGGGTGGCGCGTAGCTACTCGTTCAACGTCGACAGGTCCGCCCCCGTAATGATCTGAATATCAACGGTCACCGATGGGTCATCAATCTCTACTGCGCGGATACCCATTAATCGTTCAATCAGCGCCAGCGTGACGGGAACGCGGAGCGCCGCTCCGTTGTAGACGGTCAGCCGTGTCTGCAGGAGCCCAATCTCTGGAGGCGTGATACCGCTTGGAGCTGTCGCTTCAAGGCCAGCTTGGATCAACCGCGCCGCAAACGCACCCGCCTCGCCAGGCCGCCCCGTCCCGTTCAGCACCCAGATGCGGGCCGCCTCGCGCTCAACAGATTGCTCTTCCACTTCGTCAGGTGTTGGTTCAGCGGCAAATGCAGCAAGGATCGCCCGGCGAATCTTCTCAACATCAGGGACGATGATGTACCCGCGCTCATCCGCGCCAACTGTCTGGTAGACGGGTGGCGCGAAGACGATGCTCTTAAGGTTGCTTGCATCCACTCGGCCGAGCAGCTCGAGCAGGCGAGGGAGATCGCCTTGCGGGAAGTCACTCTTGATCGCATCCTGAAGCGTGGATGCAAGGGCGGGAAGATTCGCTGCAATTGCCTCCACATCAGTCTGCGCGCGGACTGCGGCGATCACCTGTTGCTGGCGCTCAGCGCGGCCGAAATCTGAGCTACCGTAGCGTGAGCGCGCAAAGATCAGCGCCTCTTGACCATCCATAGTTCGGACGCCGACTGGCATGCGGATACGGCGTAGATGCCCAACGCCAGCTGGATAGGTTTCGTCAACAATTGGATTCTTCGTGGTGATACGAACGCCGCCGAGGGTATCTACGATTTGCTTGAAGCCACTGAAGTTAACCATGACGGAGTAGTCAATACGGATCCCATAGAGCTCGCTGAGAAGTTCGCGGAGTGCGGCGGCCGGGCCATTTGGAAACGTGTCGCTGTTCGCCTTCGCGGAGCTGTAATAGGAGTTGATCTTGTTGTTATAAGTTGCACCGTAAAGGGTCTGTGCGCTTGCTGGGACCGGAACATCAACGGTGTCCCGTGGGATGCTGAACATGCTTACTGACCCTTTCACGGGATCGACACTTGCAACGATCAGGGTGTCCGTGTTGAAGCTCGTCTCACCTTGTCGTTGGTCGACGCCGATCAGGAGCACGTTCAGGCGTTCGGTGCCGTCCCAGCTTGGTGGCGTCGCTCCGCCTTGCCCGTCGCCCTCCTCGGTACCGCTGAAGATGCCACCGACGAGTGCGGATGCGGTACTCACATACCCGCCAACGAGTAGATGGATGGAGAGGCCAACGGCGAGCGTGCTTGCGAGAGCAACCGACGAGAGGAGCGTTGCGCGCACGCCACTGCCACGGGTAAGACCCTCGCGCCAGGCTTCGGTAGCTGCGGCAGCGCGCCAGAGGGCGGCGAGGATGTTCAGGATCCCTGCAGCACTTAGTCCAAGCGGCGAGAGGAGGAGTCCGAGAAGCCCAGCCAGCCCGTCAGCAACGTAGATGCCAGCGAAACCTGCGGCGAGGAGGAAGAGCGGGGTTGCGAACCTTAGGGCAGCCCGCCAGCGACGCTGATAGGCCTGTCCGAGCCCAGGGAGGAGGACGGAGAAGAGGGCCGCTGCGAACGCGGAGCTCTTTGGGGTTCGATCGTCGCTGCTCACCCTCGCACGATAGCGCCTCACCTGCGAACGAGTCGGCGCTCCGTTTGCCATGCAGGGACGCGCGTGGCACGCTCCGTAGCATGTTCCGACCTGTTGACGCCCGCCCCGACCTTGTCAGCATTGAGCACGAGATGCTGCGCAGCTGGCGGGAGGAAGGCGTCTTTGAACGTCTTCGCGCACAGACGACGGGGGGACCGGCCTGGTCGTTCCTTGACGGGCCCATCACCGCGAACAACCCAATGGGTGTGCACCATGCGTGGGGCCGTACGTACAAAGACCTCTTTCAGCGCTTCCGCGCCTCACTTGGCCACGAACTACGCTGGCAGCAGGGCTTCGATTGCCAGGGACTCTGGGTTGAGGTGAATGTTGAGCGCGAGCTCGGCTACACCAGTAAGCGACAGATTGAAGAGCAGGGGCTCGCTGAATTCATCAGCCTCTGCAAGCAGCGCGTCCTCACCTATGCCGCGCGACAGACAGAGCAATCAATTCGGCTCGGCATGTGGATGGACTGGAATGACCCAGCCGAGCTGCTGAAGCTTCGTGATGCACTCGCAGAGGGTCCAGCCACGCCGGTCACGATCGCTGGCGTGGACGGTCCTGTCAGCGGCCCAGTGGAGCAGCTGATTGGGCGACTCGGCACCCCAGAGGTTGGCGGTTCGTACTTCACGTTCTCCGACGAGAACAACGACCTCATCTGGACCTTCCTCGCAACGTGTCATGCGCGCGGCTGGCTCTACAAGGGGAGCGACAGCATGCCGTGGTGCGCCCGCTGCGGCACGGGGATCAGTCAGCATGAGATGACTGAGGGGTATGCAGATCGCGAAGATCCGTCGCTCTATTTCGGGCTGGCACTTGTTGATCGGCCAGGCGAAGAGCTCGTTGCGTGGACGACCACGCCATGGACGGTAGCCGCGAATGTTGCCGCCGCTGTGCATCCCACACTCGATTACGAACTTGTTGAGTTTGACGGCCGCAAGCTCTGGATTGGCGCATCGCGTCGCACTGCTACCCTTGGTGGTGGTGCCCCGCGCGCTGTCCTTCTTGAAACACGCAAAGGGTCTGAGCTGATCGGCTGGAAGTACCGTGCCCCTTTTGATGACCTGCCCGCCGTGCGTGAAGCGCTTGGACCTGACGGAGCTGCACACCGCGTGATCGGATGGGACGACGTTGGTTCCGAAGAGGGGACCTGCATCGTGCACATTGCTCCTGGATGCGGAAGCGATGACCATAAGCTCGGTGTCGCTGAGGGGCTCCCTGCGATTGCGCCAATTGATGAATCGGGCTTCTACCTTGACGGTTTTGGCGCCCTCAGTGGACGCGAGTGGCATGAGGTGACAGAGGACGTGTTCGCGCACCTCACCGCCGCAAAGAGTCTGCTGCGTCGTGAGAAGATCACGCACCGATACCCACACTGCTGGCGCTGCGCAACACCGCTCGTCTTTCGGCTCGTTGATGAGTGGTTCATCAGCATGGGGCCGCTCTACGAGAAGCCGCGCGATCAGTTGACCAAGGCGGAGATCGACGCGAGCCTGCGGTACCAGATCATGTCCGTGGTCGACCGGATCACCTGGCTTCCAGAGTTTGGGTATGAGCGCGAACTTGATTGGCTGCGAAACATGAGCGATTGGATGATCTCGAAGAAGCGCTACTGGGGCCTCGCGCTGCCGATTTACGAGTGCGCCTCGTGCGGCAAGGTGGAAGTGCTCAGCTCGCGCAAGGAGTTGGAGGGGCGAGCAACCGCTGGAGCGGCGGCGCTTGAGGGGCACACGGCGCACCGCCCATACATCGATGAGGTGCAGATTGACTGCAGCGGGTGCGGGGAGAAGGTGACGCGCGTCCCTGACGTGGGGAACCCGTGGCTCGATGCGGGGATCGTCTCGTTCTCAACGTTGCGGTACCGCGAGGATCCTGAGTACTGGAAGCGTTGGTTCCCTGCCGACTTCATCACCGAGAGCTTCCCAGGACAGTTCCGCAACTGGTTCTATTCGCTCCTCGCCATGTCTACGGTGTTGGCGTCAAGCGAACCGACAAAGACGATCTTCGGCTACGGCCTTGTTGTGGGCGCTGACGGACGGGCGATGCACAAGAGCTGGGGGAACTCGATTGAGTTCGATGAGGCGGCCGACCGCATGGGGGCGGACGTGATGCGCTGGCTCTTTGTGGGCTCACGGCCAGAGGAGAACGTGCTCTTCGGCTGGGAGGCAGCTGATGAGACGCGTCGCCGCCTGCTCGTTCTATGGAACGTTTACGCGTTCCTCGTTGGACAGGCGCGATCCGCCCGATGGACGCCAGGTGAGGTCGAGGTGCCAGCTTCGTCGCGAAGCGTGATGGATCGGTGGATTCTCAGTCGCTCAGCCGAGCTCGCCTCCAGCGTCGAAACCTCGTTGCGCGCCTACGACGCGTACGCTGCGGTTCGTCGCCTTGAGCAGGGGATTGACGAACTCTCTACCTGGTACCTCCGTCGCACCCGTGATCAGTTTGCAGCGGATGCTCCAGAGCGCGAAAGGCACGCCGCCTTCGACACGTTGCATCAGGCACTGCTCACGCTGCTTCGGGTTGCCGCGCCGATCAGTCCGTTCTTCACTGATTCGCTGTACCGCAATTTGGTTGGCAACGACCAAACGAACGGGAGCGTCACAGGCGCAGGGGTCAGCGAGGTTGTCGGCGGGGCGGCACGCCCGCTCGCTGGGGCGATTCGCACAGGGAGCGCACCTGGCAGCATCCACCTCCTGCACTGGCCGACTGAAGAGAGTGCGGGATGGCGCGACAGTGAACTGGAGCAGGCAATGGAGCGGATCATTCGCGCCGCGGAGCTCGGCCGTTCAGTACGCAGTGCAGCAGGCATCCGGACCCGCCAGCCTCTCGCTCGCGCCCGTGTGGTTCTTGGCGTGCGCGGTGCCGACGCAGAAGCCCTACAGAACATCCTCGCTGATGAGCTCAACGTGAAGAGCGTTGAGCGCGTTGACGATGCATCTGGCCTCTTTGAGCGTCGCGTCAAGGTTCTCCTTCCGAAAGTTGCGAAGCGACTCGGTGCATCGACGCAGGTTGTGATGCAAGCGGCACGTGACGGGAAGGTAGATTTTCTTGCGAACGGTGCAGTCGCTATTGCTGGGGTTGAGCTTGCTGCCGATGAGATTGAGATTCAGGCGGTCCCTCGTGAGGGCCAACATGTGGCTGAGGATGACGGGCTGGTTGTGGAGCTTGACACGAGTTTGACGCCCGCATTGGTCGTCGAAGGTGATGCACGTGAGGTGATCCGCGCCGTGCAAGAGTCGCGTAAGAGTGCTGGGCTCCAACGGGAAGACCGCGTGGAGATGGAGATCCGGGGTGCCCCGAGCGAACTGGAGCAGCATCGGGGAGAGATCGTTAGCGCCGTCGGCGCGCTCCGGTGCCAATTCGCTAAGAGTGGGGGGGCACCACTCGCTGGGTGGGAGCGCGCGACCGTGGCGCTCTCTGGAGGCGACGCGGAACTGTTCATTCGCCGCGCGACCGAATGAGGCGTGCACTTGTCGTTGGTGTGGCGAGCCTCGTCTTTCTGCTTGATCGGTTCAGCAAATCGGTGCTCCCTGATCTACTAAGTGAGGGCTCTCCACGGGAGATCATTGGAAGCACCCTGCAGTTGATTCGCAGTGAGAACCGAGGCGGTCTCTTCGGCCTCTTCCAAGGGAGCGCACCGATCCTTGCACTCTTGAGTCTCGGCGTCGTGGTTGCACTCTTGGTAGTGCACGAGCGGGAGGGTGAACGGCGACCGTCTGCGCTGACCTTTGCAACTGGGCTCTTGATCGGTGGTGCGCTGGGGAATCTGCTCGATCGCATCACGATGGGCTACGTGCTCGACTTCATTGATCTTGGGGTTGGCTCCTTGCGCTTCTGGACCTTTAATGTGGCTGATATGGGAATTAGCTTCGGGATCTTGATCATGCTGCTCGCGGCACTCCGTTCACCGCGTGAACGTGACCAGAGGAAGCGATGAGCGACCCCCGAGAGATTGATCTTCCGATCCCGCCTGAAGCGGCGCGACAGCGTGCGGATCGTTTCGTTGCAGATCGTTGCGGTCTCTCTCGTTCGTTCGTCCAGCGTTTGATCAGCGAGGGGCGGCTCACCATGAACGGCGTGGAGATTCGCGCAAGCAGCACGCTGATTCCAGGAGGCACGCTCCACCTCTCCATCCCGCCAGTGGCTGATGCGCAGCTCCTGGCTGAAGAGATCCCGATTAGCGTGGTGTATGAAGACGAAGACATCCTTGTGGTGGACAAGCCGGCGGGGCTTGTGGTGCATCCGGCTCCAGGGCATGCAAGCGGAACACTCGTGAACGCGCTCCTGCATCATGTGGAGGACCTTCCTGGTATTGCTGGGGTTGCGCGTCCTGGACTCGTTCACCGACTTGATAAAGACACCTCAGGCCTGCTGGTCGTGGCGAAAGGGGATCTTGCTCAGTCGAGCCTCATGGCACAACTGAAGGCACGACGCGTCAAGAAGACCTACATCACGCTCGTGCAGGGCCCTGTTGCTGCGGAGGTCGGACGGATTGAGGCCCCAATCGGTCGTGACCCAGCGGAGCGAAAGCGGATGGCGGTCGTCGCAGGCGGTCGCCCGGCCACAACTGGCTACCGAGTGCGTGAGCGATTCGCGGGCTGGACGATGCTCGAAGTTGATCTGATCACCGGCCGAACGCACCAGGTCCGCGTTCATTTGACGGAGATCGGTCATCCGATCGCCGGCGACCCAACGTACGGAAACGGAACGAGCCGGCGCGGACCTGAAGGGACGACGAGGCTCTTCCTGCATGCGTGGCGGATCGCGTTCACCCATCCGCGCGACGGGCGGCTGATGCGGCTTGAGGCGCCACTCCCTCCGGATCTGCAGCTCCCTCTTGATACGCTACGGTTGCACGGAGAGAGATCGGAGGGCTGATGCCAGGTCAGCGTCGCGATGGCGCAGCAGGAGCGCAGGTGATTGTGATCTCAGGCCCCAGTGGCGTGGGAAAGGACACAATCATTAACGAGTTGCGTCGCCGACCGATCGGTCAGACCTTCCACTACGTGGTGACCTGTACCACTCGAGAACCGCGATCGGGTGAGATGAACGGCGTGCACTATCACTTCCACACCGACGAATCATTTACTGCCCTGCGCGAGGCGAGCGGTCTGCTTGAGTCCGCGACGGTTCACGGGCGCTCGTATGGGACGCCTCGGAGCGAGGTTCGAGAGGCGCTGGAGCGTGGCGAGGATGCGATCCTTAAGATCGACGTGCAAGGCGCGCGCAGCGTTCGCGCAGAGATTCCCGAGGCGATCCTCATCTTCATTGCGCCACCGTCACCCGAAGCGCTCGCTGCCCGACTCGCGGGCCGCGGGACTGAGTCGGCGGAAGAACTTGTGACCCGAGCGCGAAGTGCGATCGTGGAGATGGATCGTGCAAAAGAGTATGACTACCTCGTACTCAACGAAACTGGTTACCCGGAAGAGGCGGCCGCGCAGGTTGAGAAGATCGTGCTCGCGGAACGCGCCAAGCATCCGGAGCGTCGGATCAGCGTGTGAGTGGGGGCAATGTGCCCCGAACTGCGCGGCCCAGTGATCCGCCGAACACCGTTCGCATTGCGGTGGACCTCCCTGGCCCTCAAGGGGAGCGGCTCTACGATTATTTGCCCCCAGAACATGGAGAGGTTGCGATTGGGGACGCGGTTGTCGTGCCATTTGGTGGGCGGCGCGCGATCGGGATCGTTACCTCAAACGTTGGCGCACTCCCGCCTCCCCCTGGCGTCACCCTAAAGCGTGCGGAGGCGAAGCTAAGCGGCGATCCCCTGATTGGATCGCTCGGCATGCGCCTCGCCGAGGCGATCGCCACACACTGGCTTGCACCGCTTGCACTGACAGTTCGTTCGCTCCTTCCGCCTGGTCTGCTCGACAAGGTGGAGGTGGCTATTCGCTCGGTGGGTGCGCCAAGTGAAGCAGAGGAGCGTGCAGGGATCAGCCAGACATGGGTTTCGGTTGACCGACTTGCTGGAGCACGTGGGAGTGGACGCAGCGCGCTACTCGCACTGATTCGGAGTGGTGAGCGCGATGGTCGGCTTGAGCGAAGTTGGAGGCTGAGCGCCGTGCATGGGCGACTTATTGAAGAGGCGTACGCATCACGAACGAGCGCCGCTGACCTACCAGATGCCCGTACTCGCCTCGGGCTTCGCCAGCGCGAGTTGCTGGCAGCACTAGATCGTGCCGAAGCTGGCGGCGATGCGTATGTACGTGCAGCCGATCTCCCTGGTGGGCTTCCCGCCGCCCGTAGACTTGCAGCCCTGGGTCTCGTGCAGATTGCGATGCGACGACACCAGCGACGGCACGCTGATCGCCGCGACAACGTCATCAGCGATCTCTCTGTCTCCGAGTGGAGCCCCACACAGCGCGCACTCCTGAGCGAGCCGCGCCTTGATGGCGTCACGCTGATTGATGGAGCGCCAGGATCGGGGAAGAGTCGTCTCGCTGCCGAGATCGCGTCGCGCACGCTCTCTGCGGGGCGTTCAGTGCTCTGGCTCGTCCCTGAGGCAACGCAGGTTGCACTTGCAGCAGATGTGCTTCGGAGCATCACAGGGGTTGAGCCAGAACTCGTGCATTCAGGGGCGAGCCAAGGTGAGCGGCTGGATGCTCACGCCCGACTGCAGGAGGTCGGGCCACACCTCGTGGTGGGCACTCGCGTTGCGTTGGGCGCGCTGAGCCGTGAAGTTGGCCTGATCGTCGTTGATGAGGAGCATGAGGCGGCCTACAAGTCTGATCGCACCCCGCGCCTCCATGCGCGCGATGCAGGGATCATGCTCGGTGCGTTCGCGGCAGCACCCGTCCTCCTTATCAGTGCGACGCCATCCATTGAGACGATCGCACGGGCCAAACAGCAAGAGTGGCGTCATGTGACGCTTGAGCATCGCAGCGCTGTAATCCGCGTTGAAGTGGTTGACATGCGTCGCGAGCTTGAGGACGGCTGGAAATCAATGATCAGTCGACCCCTCCTCGCAGCGCTTGAGGCGCTTAAATGGGGCGAAGGGGAGCAGGCACTTCTGATCATGAATCGGCGAGGCCTTGCATCGGCACTGCTCTGCAGGGACTGCGGCGCGGCGCAATCGTGCCCTTCGTGTGAACGGCCGCTCGTCCTGCACAGTGCTGGGTCGCTGCTCCGCTGTCACGGGTGTGGGCTCGTTGCGGAGCCGCTCACGCGATGCCCTTCATGCAACGGTGCACGGATTCGCGCGATCGGTGGTGGAACCGAACGCCTTGAGGGTGAAGTGAAGCGACTCCTACCGTCGCTTCGCATCGGCCGACTCGACGCAGACACCACCGCGAGCATCGGTGCAGGCGATCGCATCTTGGACGCCTTTCGAAAGGGTGAGACCCAGCTGCTGATCGGTACCGCACTTGCGGCCAAGGCGTTAGATCTCCCTCGCCTCGCGCTGGTGGGGATCGCCTCTGCGGACGCGGGCCTCCTCCTCCCCGATGAACGCGCTGCGGAACGGGTCGTCTCTCTGATCGTGCAGGCGAGTGGTCGCTTGGGGCGAGGGGGGAGCGGTGGGACCGCATGGGTGCAGAGCTATCGGCCGGAAGATCCTGCGATTGCGGCGGCGGTAGAGCTTGCGCGTGGCGGTGACGTGAGTGCGTGGCGTCGGCGCGAAGTTCTGCTTCGTGAACGGGCTGGTGGTGCCCCCTTCCTGCGCACGGC
>DMUR01000105.1:29621-29977 GCA_003476885.1 Chloroflexota bacterium | reverse complement strand
TGCGCGGCCAACTTCCAGAGGGTTCCGGGGCGCGTCTCCTTGGGCCAATCCCTGCTTGGGTGCCGAAACGCGCGGGGCGTTGGAGGGAGAACCTCATTCTGCGCGCCGCTGATCCGCTCCCGTTTGTTCGGGCGCTCGGAGGGCGCGATGTCAGTATTGACTTGGATCCAGAGACGCTCCTCTAGCCTCCCCGCCGATTGGTAGAATCAGGCCATGAGTGTGAAGCCGATCCTGCTCCTCGGTGATCCGCGCCTCCGCATGCCCGGGGAGCCCGTAGAGAGTTTTGGAAAGTTGCTGCACAGCCTTCTTGACGATCTCGTGCACACGATGCGCGCCGCGCCAGGCGCTGGACTTGC
>DMUR01000105.1:26731-29562 GCA_003476885.1 Chloroflexota bacterium | reverse complement strand
ACGTATGAGCTCGTCAACCCGCGCATCATGCGCGACAAGGGCGATGTGACCGATCTTGAAGGGTGCCTATCAATCCCAGGCTACGTTGCCGACATCACTCGACGCGAACGAGTGTGGGTTGAAGCGCAAGATCGTCACGGTCGTGTCTATAAGTTCAGCGAACACGGCTACATAGCGCGCGCCGTGCAGCACGAGCTTGATCACCTTAAGGGGAAACTTTACATTGACTATCTTGATTCACTCGACCAGCTGATCGCCGTAACCGGCGATGAAGATGGCGGCGAGATTGATCCTGAAAGTCCGGAAGGGAAACGCGCGAAGCGTGCGGCTCGCGCCGCAGAGGCACACAGTCACTGATCTGCGGCTCCTGTTGATTGGGAGTGGCGGCTTCGGCGTGCCAGCATTTGATGCTCTCCACGAGAAGCACGAGGGGAGTATTGCCGCCGTGATCACTGCCGCACCGCGGCCGTCGGGTCGAGATGGCTCGCTCGTTGCAACGCCAGTCGCATCGTGGGCGCGGGAGCGCGATCTGCCACTCCTTGAAGTTGAGCGACTCCGCGCCCCCTCCACGCAGGAGACGATCGCTTCCCTTGATGTAACCGTGGGCCTGCTCGCAGACTTTGGGCAGATCGTTCCTGCTGAAATGTTGCGCTCGGTTCCGCGAGGGATCCTGAATCTTCACCCTTCGCTTCTGCCTGCGTATCGTGGCGCTGCACCGATCCCTGCAGCCATCCTGGCTGGCGATCAAGAGACCGGAGTGAGTACCATCCTCATGGATGAGGGGCTGGATACAGGGCCGCTCCTCGCAGTCCAGCGGCATCAGTTGCGCGGTGACGAGGACGCACCGCGTCTTGAGGCGCAACTCGCGCATCTGGCCGCGGACGGCATCGTAGGGACACTGGATCGATACCTTGCAGGGGAGATCGTTCCGAGTACTCAGCCTGCAGAGGGTGTTTCACTGACGCGTCGTTTGCAACGGTCGGACGGTGAGATTTTGGCAACCTGGACGGCAGAGCACGCACACCGGGCATGGCGCGCGTACCGCCCATGGCCTGGTGTCTGGATCAGCCTCGCCCCAGCGCTCGAGCGGTTGAAACTTGATCTGATTGGTGCACCGCTCGCTGGGATTGACGTCCCGCTGGGAGGCCTCCTCGTGCATGAGGAGGTCCTCCTCCTCGGACTGAAAGGGGGCGCCCTCCCACTCCTTGAAGTGACTCCGATGGGCGGGCGCCGCATGAGCGGAACTGCGCTGATTCACGGCCGACCGGAACTTCTCGCTCCGCATGCGAGAATCCGCTCATGAGCACCGCAGCATCACCCCTCCCCGCGATCAGTGATCTTGATCCGAGTGCGGTTGCGCAACTTGTGGCCGATCTTGGACTTGAGAAGTACCGCTCGGCTCAGATCCTTGATGCGATCTGGCGCTCTGATGCCACGACCTGGTCGGAGGTCACGACGCTGAGCCGACGAGCGCAGGAGGCACTCGCTGGTGTCGCCCGCTTCTACTCCGCAGAGCAGCTCGAACGAGAAGATGTTGAGGACGGGGCAACGAGCAAGCTCCTGATCACGCTCAGCGGTGGCGCGAAGGTTGAGGCGGTGCTGATGCGCTATCCGCCAGATCCACGGCGCGGCCGCGGAGAGCGAGCGACCATCTGCGTCTCAAGCCAAGCAGGGTGCGCGGTCGGCTGCCCCTTCTGCGCCACGGGTGAGCTTGGCTTTACCCGCAACCTGACCGCTGGTGAGATCCAAGATCAGGTGCGTCGCGCGCGACAGATCCTTCGAGGCGAAGGGCGGGAGCTCACGAACGTCGTGTTCATGGGGATGGGGGAGCCACTCCAGAATCTTGACCCCGTACTCGCGTCAATTGACGGCCTCACCGACCCACTTCGGGGCGGGATCGGACAACGCCGAATTGTTGTCTCAACGAGCGGAGTGGTGCCAGGGATCGCCAGGCTCGCAAAGGTGCGGCCTCAGGTGACCCTCGCCGTCTCTCTCCACGCCGCGCGCAATGCGCTGCGCGACCTGCTCGTGCCGCTCAACCGTAAGTGGCCTGTAGAGGAAGTGATTGCAGCCGCAGCAGCGCATGCACGTGCAACTGGGCGACGGACCACGTTTGAGGTGACGATGATTGACGGCATCAACGACAGCCCAGAGGATGCCGCGGCCTTGGCACAACTGCTGCGCGGGAGCAGCGCACACGTCAATCTGATCCCAATGAATAGCGTCGCACATACGCCATGGCAGGAGAGTCCCGCCGCACGTATTGAAGAGATCGCAGAGCAGCTGCGCGCCTCTGGCCTCTCGGTAACGGTTCGAAGAAACCGAGGTCGCGAAGCGGGTGCCGCGTGCGGTCAACTCGCTGCTGAACGAGCCGGCGCTCCGGCGCCAGCGGCAGTGGCCCGCCGCAGAGAGCTTCTGGTCGTAGCGAGCGCCGCCGCACTAAAGGGGGAGCGTTCACCAACACCACTAGCGCCCTCTGGGCCACTTGGAGGGGTTGAGCAGTGACGCGTGGTGTTCAGATTGCGGCGAGCATCTTGAATGCGGATCTGGGTGCGTTGCGTGAAGCAGTTCAGGCGGCGGAGCAGGCTGGCGTTGACCGCATCCACTTAGACATCATGGACGGGCACTTTGTGCCGAACCTTACATTCGGGATCGCAACCGTTGAAGCACTGCGTGGGGTGACGTCACTCCCATTTGATGCGCACCTGATGATTGCGAACCCTGCACTTTGGGCGCCACGATATGCCGCAGCTGGCTGCCAGACGGTTGCCATTCACGTTGAGGTTCCAGAGCGCCATCAAGGGACCCTTGATGCCATCCGAGCGGCGGGA
>DMUR01000105.1:7652-26717 GCA_003476885.1 Chloroflexota bacterium | reverse complement strand
TAGGTCTCGCAGCGGATCCAGGCACACCCGCCAGAGCCTTCGCAGCTAATGATGCGCATCTTGATTTTGCGCTCGTGATGACGGTGAAGTCCGGCTTCGGTGGCCAGTCATATCAGCCCGATGCGGCTGCGCGCATCAAAGAGATTCGAGTCCTCCTCGGCGCTGAGCGACTGATACACGTAGATGGTGGGATTCGGTCAAGCACCGCATCTGATGCGGTCGCACAAGGGGGAGACGTCCTCGTTGCGGGTACCGCGATTTTCGGAGCGGCGCAGATGCGCGCAGCGGTAGAGGGGTTACGCCCAAAGGCGTAGCTGAGGCTTAGGCGCCCTTTGTTGCCGTTCGTCGGCAGGATGTGCAGACCAGCGCGCGCTTCATCGTCCCATTGGCGAGGACCATGGTCGGCTGGAGGTTGGCCCGGAAGCGTCGGTGTGCGCGTACGCGGTTCATCCCGACCGACTGGGGGTTGAACCCAGAGATCGAATCCTTGCCGCAGAGGACGCAGAAGCGAGCCATGACCTTCTCCTTGCTGTACTTGGCGCCCGAGAGGGACGCACCGCCGTTGGTGCCGTATCGTAGCAGGAACGCCGTAGGGCTGAGGGAGCCTTGGCTGAGGGAGGGAGTCATGCCGAGCGAGCGACAGCGAGCACCGCAGACGGGTCTACTTCTCGCCGCCCGCCACGCCCCCCTCTCCCGCGTAGCGGAGACCCGCGAGTGGGGCGCCCGATGAGCCGTAAGAGCTGGGACGGCGTGGAGCTGATGGCGGCCCTCCGGTCAGGCGCTGATCGGCTGGAGGCCCGCGTCGCGGAGGTGAACGCGCTCAACGTCTTCCCTGTCCCTGACGGCGATACGGGGACGAACATGCTCGCGACCCTCAAGGCGGCGATCGCTGAAGGGGAGGTGACGCTTGCAACGGGGGTCACATCAATAGACGAAGTCAGCGAAGCGGTTGCTCGCGGCGCACTCCTAGGCGCCAGAGGGAATTCGGGGGTTCTGCTCTCGCAAATCCTGCGCGGACTACCCCAAGCGGTAAGAGGGCGGAAGCGCGCTCGCGCGGCAGAGATCGCAAACGCACTCTCGATCGGCGTGCTCCACGCCTACAGCGCTGTTGCAACACCCACAGAGGGGACGATTCTTACTGTTGCGCGCGAAGTTGCATCGAGCGCGCTGGCAGATGCGGAAGGATCGACCGAGCTTCGCCCATTCCTCCTCCGCGTTGCCGAGAGCGCTCGCATCTCGGTGGAGAAGACGCCAATGCTTCTCGCCGTGCTCCGAGAGGCTGGAGTCGTTGATTCGGGAGGCACCGGGCTACAGCTCATCCTGGAGGGAATCGCAGATGTGCCCTCGGTTGCTCCTTCGGCAACCCTGGACGATGCAGAGCCCGCAAGAAGTGCGCACGTTCCAACTCCTGCACTACCACTTCCGACTGCGGGCGGAGATGGCGCTCCGGGCGAGTATGGCTACGAGACGGTCTTCATCCTCCGCGCCACAGAGGCACCACTTGATCTCGTCAAGATCCGTGCTGACCTTGAACGCATCGGCGAAAGCGTACTCGTCGCCGGTGATGCGTCGGTCTGCAAGGTGCACGTGCACAACCTGCAGCCAGATCAGATCCTCGCCTACGGGATTGCCCATGGCGATGTCCGTGGCGTAACGATTGAGAATCTTGACCAGCAAAGTGCCGAACGCGCCACTGGACATGGTGCCTTTACTGACCTCTCCACGCGCGTTGGCGTTGCCAGCGCAACGCCTGAGAAGGGGCCTGAGCCCGGCACCGCGATCGTTGCGGTCGCTGCAGGGAGTGGACTTGCTGCGATCATGAAATCGGCGGGGGCCTCGCAGTTGGTGCACGGTGGCCAAACGGAGAACCCTTCGGCAGCGGAGATTGCCACCGCAATCAACGCGACGGGACGGCGCGATGTCATTGTGTTTCCGAACAACGGGAACATCGTTCTCGCAGCGCGCCAGGCCGCAGACCTGGTTGCGGCAAACGTGACCGTCGTCCCAACGCGCAACGCAGCCGAGGGGATTGCGGCGCTCCTGACCTGGGATCCCTCACTCCCCTTAGATGTTGCGCTGAAGCAGTTCGAAACCGCGCGAGTCGGTGCGAGAACGTTCCGTATTGTCCAGGCGGTGCGCGACGCGGTGGTGAAAGGGGTCAGCGTACGCAACGGCGAAGTGATGGCGCTTGATCCTGTTGACGGGATCGTTGCCACCGGACAAGACGAGATTGAGGCGCTCACCCGTGCGCTGCAGGGAGAGAGGGCGGAGTTGATCACGCTCTACCTAGGAGCGGATGTTGACGCGGCCGCCGGCGAGCGCATGGCCGAAGCTGCTCGTGGAGTCGTTCGCGGCGTGGAAGTGGAGCTCGCGCGTGGCGAACAGCCAATCGAGCGGGTGCTCGTGAGCTTGGAGTGAGCGCCGACCCGAGCGGCCTGCCGCTCAAGGGGCTCGGCCTGCCCGGCGGAGCGAGCCTGCTACGGGGGCTCGCTCGACTAGGGGTCCATAGCGTGGGAGATCTCCTCCTCTATCTCCCGCGGCGTTACGAAGACCGCCGAGCGATCACGCCAGTTGCTGAACTTGTAGGCGGAAGCCCTGCAACGGTTCGCGTGCGGGTTGTTGATGTTCGCGTCGAAAAGACCTGGCGACGAGGGGTGCAACGAACGATCGCCACACTCGCCGACGAGAGCGGTGTGGTGGAAGCGATCTGGTACGGCCGTCGCTTCATTGAGCGTCGCCTCCACCCAGGTGCTGAGATCGTCGCCTCCGGCCGCGTGAAGGCGATTGGGTGGCGGGCCCAGCTTGAAGCACCGGAATTCAGCGCGCTCGAAGGGGGCGAGAGTGTCAATGCAGGGCGAATCGTTCCGATCTATCGGCTGACAAAGGGGGTGACGGCACTCAGCCTTCGTGCGGCGGTACGCCAGCTCATTGATCAATTCGGTGCGGAGCTCACAGATCCGCTTCCCGCCGGCGTTCGCACCAGACACGAACTGATGCCGCTCGCCGGCGCCTTGACGGAGGCTCACTGGCCGAGTGAGTTTGAGCAGCGCGATGCCGCACTCCGTCGCCTCGCCTTTGACGAACTTCTCGCGGTGCAGCTGTCACTCGTTCGCCGACGGCGCCGTCGAGCGAAAGGTGCGGCGCGATCCATTAAGGTCCCTCAGCGCGACCGCGCAGAGATTGAAGAGGCGATTCGTCGCGGACTTCGACGCGAGGGAGCCTCCACGCCAGCACCGCTATGGACATCAGATCAGTCAGCCGCGATCGATGCCATCTTGACGGACCTCGCCGCTGGCGAGCCAATGCTGCGCCTCTTGCAGGGGGATGTTGGTACGGGGAAGACAGCAGTCGCACTCGTGGCGGCCGCTGCCGCCGCTCGTGCTGGTCTTCAGTGCGCGATGCTGGCGCCAACGGAACTCCTCGCACGGCAGCACGCTGCCACCGCGGGGAAACTCTTCGCGCCACTCGGGATTCGCGTAGACCTACTGGTTGGAAGCTCCTCTGCGGCAGAGCGTCGCAACGTTCGCGCGGCAGCCGCCGACGGGAGCACCGCCCTTCTGATTGGGACCCACGCGCTCTTCTCTGAAGCGACGCAATTCGCTTCGCTCGGACTCGTCATCGTTGACGAGCAACATCGATTTGGTGTGGAGGAGCGAGCCCAGTTAACCGCAAAAGGGGAGGGGGAGCCGCACCTTCTGCTGATGACTGCGACTCCAATCCCGCGGACGATCGCACAGCTCCTCTACGCGGATGTGGCCTCGTCGGAGCTACGCGAGCTCCCAGCTGGTCGGCAGCCAATCCGCACCGCGATCCGCAGTAGTGCAGAGCTTGATCGCCTGTGGAGCTTTGTCGTCTCGGAGGCGGGCGCAGGGCGAGGAACCTTTGTCGTGGTCCCACGAATCGGCGATGAGGATCCCGGTGAGGAGCCGAGTGGTGAAACTGGCGGTGATGCGCTTGAGGCGGCCGGGGAGGCGGGAGTGGTTGAGCAGGCGAAGCGGATCGCTGCGGCAGCACCAGGCCTCAACGTTGGGGTGGTGCATGGACGGCAGTCAACCGCGGTGCGCAGCGGCGTGATGGATGGCTTCACCCGTGGAGAGGTCGATATCGTTGTCGGGACAACGGTCGTTGAGGTTGGCGTTGACGTTCCGCGCGCGAGCGTGATGGTGATCATGAGCGCTGATCGATTTGGACTCGCAACGCTGCATCAGCTCCGCGGTCGCGTTGGTCGTGGCGGAAGTGAAGGTTGGTGTGTCTTAGTCAGCGATAGCGAGGATGAGGTGGCGCGCGCCCGGCTTGAAGCGATCGAGAGCACGCGAGATGGCTTCCTCCTCGCCGAGCGCGATGTTGAGTTGCGTGGAGAGGGGGACGTGCTCGGAACCGATCAGAGCGGCCTGCCACCCCTGCGGGTTGCCGCACTCTCGCGCGCCGAAGACCGCGCGCTTGCGGTGGTGGCGCGCGCAGAGGCAGAGCGACTTCTGGACTCCATCGGCCGACCCCTTCCAGCCTCACGTCCACTGATTGAGTCCTACCTTCGCGGCTGGCCTACCGCCGTCCTCCTCTCGCGGGAGGGCTGAAACGTGGCCCAGAAGATTCGCATCATTGCGGGAGCGCTCGGCGGACGCCTCCTTGAGGTCCCTGAGGCGGGGACGCGTCCGTTTGCCGACCGCGTTCGGCAGGCGCTCTTTGCAATCCTTGAGCCGCGCCTCCCCGATGCACGTGTCCTTGATCTTTGTGCGGGGAGTGGCGCGGCGGGCCTTGAGGCGCTCAGTCGCGGCGCGCAACACGTGCAGTTCGTAGAGATCTCTCGACGTGCCACCGACGTCATTCGTCGCAATGTGGTTTCACTCGGCCTTGCTGGCCAGACCGAGATCCAGACGTCTGACGCACTCGCGTCGCTGCGTGCACTTGTCGCACGCGGAGCCACCTTTGACCTCATCGTCGCGGATCCACCGTACGACGAAGTGCCCCTGCGCAGTGGCATGCTCAAACTCATCGCTGACCACCCGAGCCCACTTGCCGAAGGGGGCCTCCTGGTCCTCTCTGGACGGCGGGTGAAGGGCGAAACGACACAAGTGGCGCCAAGGGAACTACGATTAGTGCGAGGCCTCACGTACGGTGAGACAGCAATTGATCTCTACGAGCATGAGGGGGCGGAGGAGTTGAGATGAGCGATCGCGTCGGGCTCTACCCAGGAAGCTTTGATCCGGTTACGTTTGGCCATATTGATTTGATTCGACGGAGCCTTCACGTGGTTGATCGGCTCGTCGTTGCGATCTTGCCCAACGCAACGAAAGAGGCGCTGCTCACCCTCGCGGAGCGCGAAGCGCTGCTGCGATCAGTCATCGCCGCGGAACTCGGTGCAGATGTGGCGCGTGTAGAGATCCGTGCTGCATCCAACCTCGCGGTGCGTATTGCAGAAGAGGCGAAGGCGAGCGTGATCATCCGCGGCCTTCGCGCCGGATCAGACTTTGAGGCGGAGCTGCGCATGGCCCATGCAAACCGACTCCTCGCACCATCAATCGAAACGCTCTTCCTCATGACCGCGCCCGAGCATGCGTCAACCTCTAGCCGACTTGTTCGTGAGATCGCGAGATATGGTGGCCCACTCGACCGACTCGTCCCAGAGGGAGTGATCCCTGTGTTGACTGCAGCGGCGCGACGCCACGCCGACGCCAACGGGTGAGCGAACTTAACGAGGCGACGAACACTACTGACGGAGCGACGCCCGCGCCATACCTCATTGACTGCTCCCCGTTGCTCGCAGAGCTCCCTGGTGCGAGTTTTGACGTCCCTGAATTCACGCTGACAAGTACGTCGGAAGGAGAGTTGATCCACACAACCGTTCAGGCGCGCGTCGATCGCACGAATCGTGGAGTACGGCTGATCGCACACGTTCGTGGCGTGCAAGAGGGGGCTTGCGCTCGATGCCTGAGCCCAGCACGCGCTGCCCTTGAGACACGCATCGATGAAGAGGTTCTTGAAGAGCGCCATGCCCAGGGTGAAGGGGAGCGGCTTGGTCGTGGCAACTCGGTCGACCTCGGGCGCATCGCCGTAGAGGGCCTCGACCTCGTCCGTCGGCTGGTCCTGCACTGTGACCCTCTCTGCCCAGAGCGATGTGGACACTGCGGCGCCCCACACCAGACCGAGGAGTGCCCAGAACGGGAAGTAGACCCACGCCTCGCCGTCCTGGGGAGCCTCCTGCCGCCAAGCGGTGACCAACCAGAGGTGAAGGGCTGACCCCAGCAGAGCGGCCCTCAGGCGAGCGGTAGCCGAAGCGCGACGAGGGGGCTCGGATCGGGTAGGCTTCGCTCTCCAAGTCCAACCCCCGTGCGGGGCGTAGCAGCGAGGTTCATCAGCGATGGGCGTACCAAAGCGAAAGGCATCGAAGTCTCGTCAAGGAGATCGTCGCGCGCATCACGCGTTGACCCTCCCGGCGATGGACCGCTGCGCGCAGTGTGGCGCGACCAAGCGAGCACACCACGCCTGCCTCGCATGCGGCACCTATCGGGGCCGCGAAGTGATCCGGCGCCCAGCGCCGGACACGGAACCAACTGACGCCTAGTTCACCCATGGCCGCGCCGTTAGGCCGCGTCCGCCTTGCACTTGATGCAATGGGCGGCGATCACGGTGCCACCGAAGTTGTCCCTGGCGGGATCGCCTGGGCACTCGAGAACCCAACCGATGAGTTGATCCTCGTGGGCGATGAGTTAGTCATCCTCCAGATCGCGGGTGGCAAACTCCCCGCCAATGCCAGGATCGTTCACGGGCCAGAGGTGATTGGCATGGACGAGCATCCTGCGCAGGCACTCCGGGAGCGGAAAGGCGCGTCCATCCTTGTGGCAACAAACCTTGTACGCGAAGGCGAAGCTGACGCGGTGGTCACTGCTGGCCATACAGGGGCAGGGATGGCTGCTGCGGTCTTGCGGCTTGGGCGACTCCCTGGTGTTGATCGTCCCGCACTCGCTGTCCAGTTCCTGCTACGGGAGAAGCCACTCGTCTTGCTGGACGTTGGGGCGAATCCAGATGCGACACCGGAGAATCTCTACCAGTACGCGCATATGGGAAGCATCTTCTCTGAGCACGTTCTTGGAGTTTCGAACCCACGCGTCGCCCTCCTCTCCATCGGAGAGGAGAAGGGGAAGGGGGACCAGCGCATTCAGAAGGCTACCGAGTTGCTTGACTTGGCCGATTTAAACTTCACTGGCAATGTTGAAGGGCGCCACCTTGCAGCTGACGAGGCGGATGTCGTGGTCTGCGACGCAGTGCTCGGCAACGTCTCAATCAAACTTGTTGAAGGCGTCACGACGACGATCACAGACATGTTCCGCCAAGAGTTTCGACGCCTCCCCTTCGGTCCAATCGCTGCGATCTTGATGCGTCCTGCAATCGCTCGCATCCGCGCGAAACTTGATTACGAGCGCATTGGCGGCGCGATCTTGCTCGGCGTGAAGGGGAGCGTGGTGATCACCCACGGCCGCGCGAGGAAGCGGATGGTCAACTTCGCATGTAGCACCGCCGCTCGCGCAGTTCGCGAAGGCGTGAGCGGTCGCATCGCCAGCGCCCTCGCCGCTGCCCCGTCGGTCGCGGCGGACGGCCTTCCCAGCGGCCCAGCCCCCGCTTGAGATGCCAAGCAAAAGAGTGCCAGCCGCGCCTCGCGATGCAGCACTCAGAATCCGAACCGCCGGACGGAGGGATGCCCTCACGGCACTCTATGAAGCAGAGTTTGGCCTGCGGAGTGCCGCTGAAATCCTGAACCGGCGAGCCGATGCAGGTGAAGTCGAGGGCGAACCGCTTCTCATTGCACGTGCGCTGATCGAGCTGGTGGAAGCGCAACGCCCCGGGATTGATGCTGCGCTGGTCCGCCTCGCGCCTGCATTCCCCCTCGCAACGATGACCCATATTGACCGCACGATCCTCCGAGCGGGCCTCGCCGAGGTGGTACACTCGCGCGCGGCGGCGCCTGCGGAGGCACTCGCAGCCTGGACGGCTCTGGCACGCACGTACAGCGGCGAGCCGGCACGAAAACTGGTGAGCGGTGTCCTTGGCACCGCTCAGCGGGAGGGAAGCACCGCGTCAGCGGAGAGAGATGGAGGGGCGACCGATGAGTGATAAGGACCAGATCTTCCAGGAGCTTCAGGGCTACATCGTCGAGCAGCTCGGGGTGGAGAAGGAGAAGGTCACCATGACCGCCGCCTTCATTGAAGACCTCAACGCCGACTCGCTTGATCTCGTGGAGTTCGCCATGGGTCTTGAGGAGAAGTTTGGCGTCACGATTGCTGACGAAGAGCTGACCAAGATCAAGACGGTAGAAGACGCGGTCAACGCGATCGTCGAGAAGAAGGCGTAAGGTGCGGCGGCCCGATGGCCGCCTGGCGCCACCCCTTCGATCGTGAGCCAGGCCGCAGACTCCACGCTTGCCCACGCATCGCAACTCGCGGTGCGCCTCGGCATCCCTGCGGGCGCTGAGGAGCTCATTGGGCTCGCCCTCACGCACCCATCGCGGCGTCATCAGTCTGGTGCGCATGAAGACAACGAGCGGCTGGAGTTTCTCGGAGACGCCCTCCTTGGGGCCGTGGTGAGTGCCGCGCTGTATCAGGCAGACCCGAGCGCGAGTGAAGGTGATCTCTCTGAGCGTCGCGCATCCATTGTGAGTCGGATTGGACTTGCAGATGTGGCCCAACGGATGCGCCTCGACGACGCACTCCTCCTCGGCGAAGGCGAAGCGCAGCGTGGTGGCGCCCAGCGTCCAGCCGCGCTCGCCGCAGCACTCGAAGCGATCATCGGGGCTCTCTACCTTTCGCACGGGTACCAGGAGGCAGAGCGGTTCGTGCTGACACACCTCGCGCAGGAGATCGCAACACCTCGCGCCTCCATCGGTAAAGGGATCAAGACCATGCTTCAAGAGTGGACGCAGGCGAAAAATGGATCGCTCCCGCGTTACGACATCATCGCAACCAGCGGTCCAGAGCATGAGCGCGTCTATGAGTGCGCGGTGCGAATCGATGGGAACGAGATTGCACGGGGGAGCGGACCGAGCCGAAGGGCGGCAGAGGCCGCTGCGGCGGAGGCGGCGATTGATCTTCTCGGTGTCACGAACGAGGCCGTCCGATGAGCCGACTGCGCCTGCGCGAGGTTCGACTCAGTGGCTTCAAGACCTTCGCTGATAAGACCACGATCGCATTTACTCCGGGGATCACCGCCATCGTGGGCCCAAACGGCAGTGGGAAGTCAAACATCGTGGACGCGCTGCGCTGGGCACTCGGTGAAGCGGGGCGCGGGATTCGTTCCAAGCGCGTCGATGAGGTGATCTTTGCCGGATCGGAGAAGCGTCGCCAGCTCGGACTCGCCGAGGTATCGCTCAGCATCTCCAACGACGATGGGCTCTTTGACCTTCCCTTTACGGAGATTGAGATTGCACGCCGCGCTGATCGTGGCGGAGGGCAGGAGTACCTGCTGAACCGAGAGCGCATTCGGCTCCGCGATCTCAACGAGCTCCTTGATGGCGCGGGCCTTGCAGAGAACGGCCTCCTCTTCATTGGGCAAGGCGCGGTTGACCAGGCACTCAGCCTCCGCGCCGAAGAGCGTCGGGCACTCGTTGAAGAGTTCGCTGGGACGGCACGCCATGAGCGCCGCCGCTCACGTGCTGAAGGAGAGATGAAAGAGGCAACCGAGAATCGTGCGCGCGTGGAAGAGATTCTTGCCGCGCTGCGACCGCAAGAGCGGCGCCTTGCAGCACTGGCGCGTCAAGAGGCGGGTCGAGATGAACTTCTCACCGAAGCTGTTGATCGCATCGCAACACTCGGTGCCACGCGCGCCAGCTGGTTCGCTTCACGACGCGGAGCGAGTGGCAGCCGACTGACTGAGGTTCGCGCTGAGCTCGGCACCGTGCGCGAGTCACTCCGCTCCGCCGACAGCGATGCGAACGCTCGTCGCCTCCGCCTCGCTGAAGCGCGTGCTGCACTTGAGGCGGCGCGAGGAGAACTTGAGTCCGCTCGTACTGCCCGTGAGACTGCAGAGCGCAATCGAGCTCGATCAGATGCTGAGGCGGCGGCGATCGCGCGTGACACGGAACGCCTGAATGCAGAGGTAGCGGAGGCGGAGCGTGAGGTCCTTGCCGTTGAGCAGATCCGGGCGACAGCAGCTCCAGCGGCTGATGCCGAAGCGGCCGCGGCACTCGAGCTCCTTGACGCAGATCTTGCGAGCGCACGTCGCGAACTTCGTGCACTGCAGAGCGACCAGGGCGCAGCTGGTGGCGGTGAGTCAATCGCTCGTGCAGAGCGGGCGCGATCGTCAGAGGTGGCGGAGGCGGAGGCTCGAATTGCGCGCATAGAAGCTGAGGTTGAGGCTCTCCGAGCCGATCGCGCTGCTGAGGAACTTGTCGCAGCTACTTCCCGGCGGGATGCCGCACTTGCAACGTATCGTCAGGCGAGCGACGCGGCGACGCGTGCCGCCGAGGAGGCGAGCGCTTCAGAGGCTGCAGAGGCAACGTTGCGAGCGGTTGTCGGCGATCGCGAGCGCGCCGCACGCGCCGCTGAGGCTGAGTGCGCATCTATTGAGGGTCGACTCCGCGCGCTTGAAGCGCGACGTACCGCGCTGCAGGAGCGTGCTCTTGCGCGCTCCGCGCGTGCGATTGGCGGCAGGAGCCTCTTAGCGGGCGTTGAAATCCGTGAAGAGGGGCGCAGCGCCGTGCTCGCCGCGCTGGGTGCGCTAGCGCGCGGCTTCATTGTCAACCGGAGCGGGGCGTCGCTTCTTGATGATGAACAGGGTGCGCTCCTTATTGAAGGATCGGCAGGAAGACTTGTCGCCGAACATCCAACGCTTCCAGCGCTGAGCGCTGAGGTTGTCAGCGACCCTGATGGGGTGTTAGCTCGGGTTTTGAGCGGCGTTGCCGTGGCTCCATCGGTGGCCGCAGCACTCGATGCGCTCGCGGACCTACCGGTCGGCGGTCTGATCGTGACACGTGGCGGTGCGGTGATTCGTGCCGGAGGCGTGGTAACCCGTGAGACTGAGCCAGAAGATGCGCTCCTCGACGCCGAGATCTCGCAGCTCGGACGCGAGATCGAGCGACGAACCGCTGCCGCCGCCAGCCTGCGCAGCGAGGCCTCCGCAGAGCAGACCGCACTTGCCGCCGCTACGGCGCTCGCCCTGAACTACCGTTCCGCAGATCTCTCGTCAAGAAGTACGTTGCGAAGTGCCACGGACCTCCGCGCAGAGAGCGAACGCGAGCTGATTGCCGCAGCCCGCAGGGCCGCCGACCGAGACTCCCGGCTGGAGAAGATGCAGCAGACGTTGCGCGATCTCTCCGCGAGGCGAGATGAGCTTCAGGCACGCGCACACTCAGGGACGGGTACTGGGAGCGCTGCGCAAGAGTGGCAGGAGCGGATCCGCGAGCTGACTGCACGACGGTCGATGATTTCCGAAGCGGTTGAGGCTGATCGACAGTCACTCCGCGCATGGGAACTCGCACGTGCTCGCGGAGATGCCAGTATTGCGGCCGCATCAGCACGTATCGCACGAGCCGCCGAAGAGCGTGGCGCGATGGAGTCGCGAGGCGCAGCACTCCAGGCAGACCGCGTTGAACTCCTTGGACGCTCAGATGCTGCCCAGCTCGCGGTCGCTGAGCGCGAGGCGTTGGTCCAGCGACTTGCTGGGCAGCAGGAAGCGATTGAGCGCGAGAGCGCGGCTGACGACGAGCGAAAGCGCTCACTGCGCCAGCGCGAATCGGATCTTGATGAGGCGCTTCGACCGCTCGAACGTGACGCACAAGGCCTTGAGTTTGAGTACGAGCGCCTGATTGAAGAGCTGGCGGGCGACCTCGTGGCCTTCGGGCGGAGGCTCGCAACAGATCCGCGAATCGCCAAGGGCCTCCCAGATGAGTTGCGTGCGGCCCGAGCTGAGGGTGCACCTGAAGGCGAGTTCGAAGAGGTCTCGAGTGAGGAGCGTTCGGCACAAGATGCGGTTGCGCGCGCACAGGCCGCGGCGCTTCTTGATCATTGGGGTTCCGAAGGACTCCGATCTGGAACTCCCGCTGAGCCCGCGGATCCAGAGCAGGTGCGCGCGCTGGAGAGGTTGCGCCGAAAGATCGGACCACTCGATGCTGCTGGGGCGAGTGTTGCGATTGAACATCGCGAACTTCGTGAACGTCTCGAGAGCCTTGAAGCGCAAACCGGAGACCTTGACGGTGCCATTGCCAAGGCCTCCGCACTCATGGCTGAACTCGACACGCTCGTTGAGAGCACCTTCACGGAACAGTTCACCGCACTTCAAACAACATTCGCTGCAAACTTCCAGCTCCTCTTTGGTGGCGGCGATGCTCAACTGCGACTGACGTCAGAGGAGGGGGTGCGCCGACCTGGCGTTGAGATTGATGCCCGACCGCCGCTCAAGCGACGACAACAGCTCTCACTCCTTTCAGGCGGTGAGCGTGCACTTACGGGCGTGGCGCTGCTGCTCGGAATGCTTGCCGTGCGCCCACTGCCATTTGTGGTCCTGGACGAAGTTGACGCCGCCCTCGATGAGGCGAACGTCACTCGATTTGGTGACGCGATCCGTGAGCTCAGTGAGCGCACACAGGTGGTGGTGATTACGCACAACCGCGGCACGGTCGAGGTTGCCGACAGCCTCTGGGGCGTGACCGCCGGAGAGGATGCTACGAGTCGCGTCTTTGGCCTGCGCCTCGACGAGGCGAAGCGGATCGCTGATGCAGCACGAGCGGAGCGCGAGGCGGCACGTTGAAACTCGCCTTCTGGCGAAAGAGCACGAACGAAGAGAAGGCGAGCATCAGTGCCGCTGCCGCGCCTTCAGGCGGTGGAATCTTGCAGGCCTTACGCAGATCACTCGCGCCCGAGCCGGATTGGAGTGAACTAGAGCGCGCCCTCATCCAAAGCGATGCTGGAACGGGCGTCGCAGCAGGGCTGATCAGCGCCGCGCGTGAGGTTCAGGGTGGCACGGGTCGTGAGCGGTTGCGCACGGCGCTTCTCGACCTAATGCGCGAGGAGTCGCCGAGTGATGCACCAAGTACAGCGAGCAGCGAGCAAGTGATCCTCCTGGTCGGCGTGAATGGAGCTGGAAAGACAACGTCAGCGGCAAAGCTCGCGGCACGTGCAAAGGCTGCGTCACTGCAGCCCATCCTTGTCGCCGCGGATACGTTCCGTGCAGCGGCAATTGATCAGTTGCGTCTCCTTGCCGCTCGCGAGGGGGTGCCGATTGCCGAAGGGAAGCCGGGCGGTGACCCTGCGGCTGCGATTCACGATGCGTTGACCCAGGCGAGCGCGAAAGGTCTGCACCCGGTGATCATTGATACCGCAGGCCGTATGCAAACCAAGACTGGCCTCATGGATGAGCTCACCAAGATGCGCCGAGTGATTCAGAAGCTCGCACCAACCGCTGACGTTGAAGTGCTCCTTGTCATTGACGCAACGGCTGGACAGAACGGGCTCGCGCAGGCGAGCGGCTTCAATCGCGCAGCAGGAGTAGATGGCGTGATCCTCACGAAGTTAGACGCTGGCGCGCGTGGTGGCGTAGCGTTGGCTGTGCGTCGCGAACTCGGCCTTCCGGTTCGCTGGGTGGGTGTGGGAGAGCGAGGGAGCGATCTCCTCCCGTTTGATGCAGACGCCTTTGTGGACGGGCTCTTAGGCGACGCGGTCTAGAGCGCGCGGGAGCTCGCTGATTTTTTGGACGCGTCCCAGTTTGGTGAGCCCAATCACGACACCGGCGGCGATGGAGGCAGCAGCGCCGAGGTAGAGCGCCGCACCGCTTCCGGCGGCAGAGCCGCCGATCAACCCGCCGGCAACGATGCCCGTCAGTCTCCCGAGAAGGCTCACCCCTTCGAACGCAGCGTTAGCGCGTCCCTGCAGTGCATCAGGGAGGACACGGCCGCGAATCGCACCCTGGTTCGCCTCCCAGACGGTTTCAAAGCCATCGCTGAGAAACTGGTGTGCAACAAGAAGCACGATGCCGGTAAGCGAAGCGCCAGGTGCGAGAGGGACGAGCGCAAGCCCGATCCCTACGATCACCAAACTCACGCTGATCGCACGACCCGTGCCGAGGGCGAGTGAGATTCGTTCCGTGAGCAGCCCGCCAGCGAATGACGCGATCCCGCCGCTTGCGATGATAAAGCCGACCGCTTCGGGGCTGAGACCGAGCGTTCGAACGACATAGATCATGTACGCCGAGCGGAAGAGACCGAAATAGATCCCGATCGCTGCACTTGAAGCGATCAGGGGTCGCAAGATCGGGATTGCCCACGTGCGTTGAAGGCCCTCTTCTGCCTCCACCAGAAAGCTCTGGCGCGTTGTCGCCTTTGACAGGCGCGGCTCTCTGACGCGGAGTGCGGTCAACAGAAGCGCGGAGGCAACATATGTGAGCGCATCCACGCCAATGGCGGCTGGGCCTCCAATACTGCCGACCAGGAGACCTGCGGCCCCAAAACCGAAGAACTCTGCGGCGCCTCGGATTCCGAGCACCTTGGCGAGCACGGAGCGCAAATCGGGCGTGGGAACAAGTCCAGCAAGATAACTTCGCTCGGCAATATCAAAGGCCGTACTGCACGCCCCACTTGCAGCACTCACCAGGATGAGATGGAGGAGAGACACGCCGCCGGTCATGAACGCAGCGAGCGGGATGCTCGCAAGGAGCAGCGCACGAAGAAGATCCGCGGCAATCATGACTGGTCGACGGGGGAGGCGATCAATCCAGACGCCGGCAATCTGGCTCGCCAGCGTCGCTGCAATTAGGTCCACCCCTGCGATGATGGCCGCCTCTTCCGCAGAGATTCCCAGGCCGATGATTGCGAGCAGCGGAAGGGCTGCACGCGTGATGAACGACCCGAACGTGGAGGCGGATTGCGCCGCCATCAGGATGCGGACATCACGGCGAACGGCGGTGCTAACCCCTGCACGCTGCACGACGACCACACCCCTCTTCTTCATTCTCGCAGCGTACACTCCTCATATGTTCGATGCGCTTGGAAGCAGGCTCCGCGCTTCACTGCAACGGCTTGGCGGAAGGGGCCGCATCAGTGAGGCTGATCTCGAGGCGGGTCTCGCGGAGATCCGTACTGCGCTCATTGATGCGGACGTTGCGCTATCCGTTACTGATTCGCTCATTGCGTCAATGCGCACCCGCGCACACGACGAAAAGGTGGTCGGCGGCATAGGGAGTGGAGATCGTTTAGTTGCGATCGTGCATGCGGCACTTACCGAGGCGCTTGGCGGCTCAGGTCGAGAGCTTGACCTGCGCGAGCGAACGGCCAGCATCCTGCTCCTCGGACTCCAAGGAGCAGGGAAGACGACAACCGCCGCGAAACTAGCACTGCGACTTCTTCGCGATGGGCGACGCCCGCTTCTCGTTGCGGCAGATCCACGGAGGCCCGCAGCGGCTGAGCAGCTTGCGCTGCTGGGTGCAGCAATCGGCGTCCCTGTCCACCGCGAACCGATCGGCACCCCAGTGGCAGAGATCGGTCGCCGTGCGCTGGAATCGGCGAAAAAACTCGGACGGGACCTCCTCATCATTGACTCGTCGGGACGGACCACACTTGACGAGGAGTTGATGCGCGAGCTCGCTGACTTGCGCGCAGCGGTGAACCCGCGCGAGCGCATCCTTGTGTTGGACGCCGCCACTGGACAACAGGCGCTTCGCGTTGCTGAGGGGTTCAAGGAGGCGGCGGATCCGACCGGCCTCATCTTAGCGAAACTCGATGGCGATGCTCGTGGCGGCGCAGCACTCTCGATTGCGGGAGGTGCTGGCATCCCCGTCCTTTATCTCGGGACCGGTGAGCGCCCTGAAGCCCTTGAGCGCTTCCATCCCGATCGCATCGCTGGTCGCATCCTTGAGATGGGAGATCTCGTAACGCTTGCAGAGATCGTGCGCGATGCTGGCGGCGATCCACGCGCACCCGTTGCGACAAAGAGTGGGAGTGGCGCACCGAAGGGCGAGATGACCTTCTCCGATCTGCTCGAACAGTTGCGACAGATGTCCTCAATGGGCCCGATCGGACAGATCGTAAAGATGATTCCGGGTATGGGGGGTGTAGCTGCCCAGGCCGAAGAGGCGGTGGCGGCTGGAGAGCTGAAGCGGGCGGAAGCGATCATCCTCTCCATGACGCCGACCGAGCGCGAGAACCCATCGCTACTCTCCATCCCTCGACGTCGACGCATCGCCGCAGGGGCCGGCCGAGCGATTGAAGAGGTGAACCGTCTGGTCAAGCGCTTGGATGAGATGCGGCTCCTGATCCGAAGAACTGGGGGGATTGACCCTGCGCGACTCGCTGGTGGGGGTGGGGGGCTTCCAGGGAAGCATGCTGGCGGGTATATCCGCCCGAAGGAGGATCGGAAGGCGAAGAAGGCCCGTCGCAAGGGGGGGAGGCGGTAGGGCCGCGGCGCCCCTGATGCGCAGGTCACCCTGAGCGGCTACTATCCCCAGACACACACCCCACCGCTTCGGGGTTACTCGCCTGGCGACCGCCAGGCCCACGGAGGAAGATGCACGGATGAGCGTTCGAATCAGGTTGACACGAGTAGGGGCAACAGGACAGCCGTCGTATCGCGTTGTCGCGACCGATCGGCGCCGCGCGCGCGATGGGCGTTCGCTGGAAACCCTCGGGCACTACAACCCCCGCACTGAGCCAATGACGCTCGTCCTTGACCTACCGAAGGTGGATGCATGGATTTCAAAAGGTGCGCAGCCATCTGAAGTTGTCGGCAAGTTGATTGCCAAGGCACGCGCTGGCGGAGCATCTGCTGGCGGAAAGACAGGCCCAAAGGCCGCAGAGAAGGGCTATACCGCCCCAGGGACTCGACCAGTGGTTGAAGAGCCAACGGTTGTTGTTGAAGCAGCGCCAGAAGCACCAACGGAGCTCGCGGCCGAAGCGGCGGCAGAGGTCGCCACTGAAGAGGCAGCGGATGCAGTTGCAGATGCGACTCCAGCAGCAGAAGCACCAGCAGAGGAGGCGTAAGTGCCAGCAGCAGAGCTTGTTGCCTACGTCGCGAAGTCACTTGCAGATAATCCTGATGGGGTGAGCGTTGAGGTGGAAGAGGATGGCGACGCCGTTGTCCTCCGCCTAATTGTCGATGAAGACGACATGGGTCGCGTCATTGGCCGAAACGGCAGCATCGCCAAGGCAATGCGCAGCCTGCTCAAGGTGATCTCCAATCGGACCGGAGAGAACTACGTCCTCGAAATCGGCTGACGCCGTTCGCGATCTGCGCGTTGCGCAGGTTCGTGGAACGCGCGGGCTTGACGGCACACTCCGCCTTGAGATCCTTACCGATCACCCTGACGAGCGCTTTGTCGTGGGGAAAAAGCTTCGTGTTGAAGAGAGCGATCGAGAACTTACGCTCACTGAGTGGAACCCCGCCTCGCCTGGCGCATTCGCACGATTCGCTGAGATTCCAGATCGCGGCACCGCACAAATCCTTATTGGGAGTTATCTCTCGCTCCCTCTCGCTGCAGACCCCGGTGAGCCTGGACGCGTGTATTGGGACGAGGTGATCGGCGTCCAGGTGAGCGACAGAGAGGGTGCGGTGATTGGAACTGTGATTGATTGCTACCGAACCGGTGGGGCAGAGGTCTATATCCTTCGCACGCCAGATGGGGGGGAGCTTGACCTACCAGCCGTTGCCTCAATCATCGTTAGTTTCAAACCGCGCGAGGGCGTGATCATTGCTGATCTCACCGGTTCAGACCTCACTCCACGAGCGCCGAAGCGAGTCAAGCAATCTCGCCCAGCAAACCCGGTGCGAACGCCATGAGCGAACAGACACCAGCCCTCCGCATTGATGTGGTCTCACTATTCCCTGAGACGGTACGCGCCGCCCTGTCGGCAAGCATCCCTGCGCGTGCCCTTGAACGTGGCCTCGCGTCGCTACGCGTTCATGACCTCCGCGAGTGGGGGATCGGCAAGCATCGCGCGGTAGACGACGAACCGTACGGCGGCGGAGCTGGGATGCTGATGCGCCCCGAACCGCTGGTTGACGCGATTGAAGCACTGCGGACCGAAGAGAGCACGGTAGTTCTCTTGGACGCTGGCGGGGAGCGGCTCCAGCAGTCACGCGTGCGCTCCCTTGCACATTCAGGCCACCTGATCATTCTCTGTGGTCGCTACGAAGGGGTTGACCAGCGCGTGCGAGCCTACGTTGATCTTGAGCTGAGCATTGGCGACTTTGTCCTCTCCGGAGGCGAGCCTGCCGCCATCGTCCTCTGTGACGCGCTCCTCCGCCTTGTCCCAGGTGCAATCGATGCCGCATCGCTCGCCGAAGAGTCGTTCTCAACGAACATGCTTGAGTACCCGCAGTACACGCGCCCAGCCGAATACCGCGGGGTGGCGGTCCCTGAGATCCTCCTCTCGGGTAATCACGCTGCTGTGGCGGCTTGGAGGGGTGAGCAGGCACGCCAGCGGACGGCTGCCCGCCGCCCCGACCTCCTTGAAGGGGCACCGCCGCCCAAGAAGGGCGAGTAGCGGAGGGGTTCGCCCCCCTGTGCTATCCTCCCGCTTCGCACCAGCAGGATCCTGCTGAGCCAACACGGAGAACCCATGGATTTGATCCGAACGATCACGAACGAGCAGATGAAGCGCGATCTGCCTCCGATCAAGACCGGCGACACCGTCAAGGTGTTGGCGAAGGTGGTCGAGGGGAATCGAGAGCGCATCCAGGTGTTTGAGGGGACGGTCATGCGCCTTCGCGGCGGCGGACTTGGACTCACGATCACCGTTCGACGCATCGCTTCGGGCGTAGGGGTCGAACGAACCTTCAAGGTGCACAGCCCTCGCATTGAGAAGATTGAGATCGTTCGCCACGGAGTATCGCATCGTGCGCAGCTCTACTTCCTTCGCGATCGCGTCGGCAAGCAGTCATCGCTCCGCGAAAAGCGCGCGGAGGTTGGCGAGATCCTCAACCCTGTCTACGTTGAGCCCGTCGTAGAGCCGGTCGTTGAGGCCGCTGCCGAAGAGGTAGCTGTTTCCGAAGCTCCATCAGCAAAAGTAGAGGCTGCGGTCGCCGCTGAAGAGCCGGTCGCACCTGCTGTAGAAGCGGCAGCACCAGAGGCTGAACCTGTTGTGGCCGCGGT
>DMUR01000105.1:4476-7614 GCA_003476885.1 Chloroflexota bacterium | reverse complement strand
CCCGCCGCTGAAGAGACGCCTGCAGAAGAGACGCCTGCAGAAGAGCCAGCGGTAGCCGCGGCAGACGATTCGGAGCAGGCGAAGGCGTGACCTCTCCCCGGCCAAGCAGTGGCCGCGGACAAACAACACGCGAGCGAGAGATTCATCATGGCTCACCTGCGCGTGCCGTTATTGGCATTGACGAAGTTGGGCTCGCCCCACTCGCTGGGCCTGTTGTTGCGTGCGCAATCCTCATGCCAGACGGCGAGCTCATAAGCGGCGTTCGTGACTCTAAAGCCCTGTCACGCAACCAACGTGAACACCTTGACCCGATCATTCGTCGTGCAGCGGTTGCCTATGGGCTAGGTGCCGCTTCGGCGCGAGAGGTTGAACGTTTCAATCCACGTGCTGCATCCCACCTTGCCATGCAACGGGCGGTCCACGCGCTTGAACGCCGCCTCGGCCGACGAGTCGAGTTCGCGCTTGTCGACGGATCACCGGCGCATGAACTGAGTGCGCTCATCGGCCCACACGAAACCATTATCAAGGGGGACACCAGCGTCTATTCAATTGCCTGCGCGTCCATTGTTGCAAAGGTGCTTCGTGATCAGTTGATGGTGCGGCTCGCCGAGCGATATCCAGGCTATGGATGGGACTCAAATGCCGGATATCCCGCACCGCTCCATCTTGCCGCTCTTGATCAGCTCGGTGTAACGCCACATCACCGACGAACGTATGCCCCAGTTGCGGCGCAAATCGTCCGAAGCGGCGGAGGCCCCGCCTAGCCAATACGCGGACGGTACGCCCAACCGCTGAGTCTCTCCCTGTGTCGAACCACCGGGCGGAAATCGGAGCAGCCGCAGAGCGAGAGGCGGCGGCTGCGCTCGCAAGCGCTGGTTGGCAGATCCTGGCGTGTAACCTGCGCGTCGCAGGGCTAGAGATAGACATCCTTGCGCGTGACGAAACCGGCCGTCTGGTGGCGGTTGAGGTGCGTGCTCGGCTACGAGTCGGGGAGGCCACTCCAGCGGAGATCCTTGGCCAGCGGAAGCGCGCCGCACTGCGCCGTCAGCGCGAAGCGATCAGCGGGCTGACTCGCGTTGATCTTCTTCTGGTTGCTGGACCACCTGGGGAACGCCGCCTTCGCCTCGTGCGGGGGGTGGCCGAGCGGGGGACGAGGTGGGAGGAGGGTGGTAGGATCACCCGGCACCCAATTGGGAGCCCTTGACCTTGGTCAGGGAATACGCACGCGGAGCATGTCGCCTCGCAACGGTGGCCCCTCGGGGTCGCGATGGCGTCCCGCGGTGGCATAACCGTGATGAGGAGAACCATGGCTGCAGTTACGATGCGCGAACTTCTGGAGGTCGGCGCCCACTTCGGGCATCAGACCAGGCGCTGGAATCCAAAGATGGCGCCTTTCATTTATGCCCAGCGAAACGGCATTCATATCCTCGATCTTGCTAAGAGTGCGAAGCATCTTGAGGCTGCACTCGTTGCAGTTCGCGAAGCCGCCGCAAATGGCGAGACGATCCTCTTCGTTGGCACCAAGAAGCAGGCGCAGGCCCCCATTCTTGAGGAGGCGACGCGCGCCGGTCAGCCGTACGTCATCAAGCGCTGGCTCGGGGGAATGCTCACGAACTTCAGCACGATTCGGAAGCGCCTGACGCTTCTCGAGCAGCTTGAGGCACGCGAACAGGCTGGCGAATTCGAGTTGATGTCAAAGAAGGAGGCGGCGAAGCTTCGCGACAAGCTTGAGAAGCTGCGCGGAGTTCTTGGCGGTATGCGCCGCATGCGCCGCGCACCTGGCATGGTCTTCGTGATCGACCCGAGCCGCGAAACTCTCGCCGCTGTAGAGGCCAACAAGCTTGGCATCCCGGTTGTTGGGACCGCCGACACCAATGTCAATCCAGATCAGCTGCAGTATCCGATTCCAGTCAACGACGACGCAATCAAGTGCATCAAGTTGATCTGCAAGGCGGTCGCCGACGCGGTCATTGAGGGCGCGGCAGAACGTGCTGCTCGACTCCCTGAACTTGAGGCGCAGGAGGCTGCAGCTGCGGCCGCCGCGGCACCAGAGAGCCAAGCGGCATCTGATGCACAGGACGATCTTGTTGCGGCACTGAGTGCGGCTGGAACGTTGAGCTTCTCGCCTGACGAGGAGCCAGCTCCAGCAGCCGTCCGAGACGAGAGCACCCCAAGCGCGTAACGCAGAGCGAAGAAGAGGAGTACGTCATGGCGATTAGCGCAGAAGCGGTAAAGGATCTTCGCGAGCGAACTGGTGCTGGCTTCATGGATTGCAAACGAGCACTGGAAGAGGCTGGCGGAGACGTTGAGAAGGCTGTCACCACGCTTCGCGAGGCAGGGCTTGCCGCCGCTGCAAAGAAGGCTGGGCGAGATGCACGTGAGGGGCTCGTCTCCTCTTACATCCACACCGGTGGTCGCGTCGGCGTCCTGCTTGAAGTCAACTGCGAAACAGATTTCGTTGCGCGCAATGAGCAGTTCCAGAAGCTCGTGAAGGATATCGGTATGCAGATCGCTGGCCTCAGCCCTAGGTACGTCAGCCAGGAGCAGATTCCGGCCGATGTGCTGGCCGCTAAGCGCGCGGAACTGGAAGCTGATGAGGCGCTTGCCAAGAAGCCAGAGTCGGTTCGGGCGCAGATTGTTGAAGGGCAGCTTCGAAAGTGGTTTGAAGAAGTATGCCTCCTCGACCAGCCGTTCCGTGATGGCGAAGAGACCGTTGGCCAGTTGATCACCAACGCGGTTGCAACGATCGGCGAGAACATCCGCGTCCGTCGCTTCGTGCGCTACGCGCTCGGCGAGGAGCTCTGAGTCGCGCCATGGCGAGCCACGTGGCACAGCCATGACGCCAACGCCGCGCTACTCCCGCATTCTCCTGAAGCTCTCCGGAGAGGCACTCCTCGGTGATCAGCAGTACGGCGTCGATCCGAAAGTTCTCTCATTCGTTGCTGAGCAAGTCAAAAGCGTCCGCGCTCTGGGCGTGGAGGTTGGCATTGTTGTGGGCGGTGGCAACATCTTCCGGGGGATGACCGCATCAAGCGCGACTGGGATGGAGCGCGCAACCGCAGACCATATCGGTATGCTCGCAACGGTAATGAACGGGTTGGCGCTACAGGATGGGCTGGAGCGCGCAGGCGTTGAGAC
>DMUR01000105.1:0-4415 GCA_003476885.1 Chloroflexota bacterium | reverse complement strand
ATTGAGATGAATGAGGTTGCTGAGCCGTACATCCGCCGCCGTGCAATCCGCCACATTGAGAAGGGTCGTGTGGTGGTCTTCGTTGCTGGAACCGGCAACCCGTACTTCACCACCGACACTGCGGCAGCGCTTCGCGCCGTTGAAATTGGCGCCCAAGTCATGCTCAAGGCAACCAAGGTTGACGGAGTGTATGACAAGGATCCCCACGTGCACGCCGATGCGGTCAGGATTCCAGCGATCAGCTACGGCCGAGTTCTTGTAGAGGGCCTCAAGGTGCTCGACGCGGCGGCAGTGTCACTCTGTATGGAGAACGGCCTTCCTATCGTGGTCTTTGACCTTGATACTCATGAGAACGTGCTGAAGGCGGTGCGCGGCGAAGAGGTGGGCACGATGATTTCTAAGGAGGGGACCCGATGAGCGGAAGCGTTGAAGAGCGGATGGCCCGAGCTGTTGAGGCGTTCGGCAAAGACCTCGGTGGCTTTCGCACAGGGCGAGCGAGCGCGGCACTTGTTGAACACATAACGGTTGACCACTACGGCGCGAAGACACCGTTGAATCAGATGGCTGGCATCAGCGTCCCCGAGAACACCCTCCTCGTTGTGCAGCCGTGGGACCCAACTGCAATCCCCGCCATCGAGAAGGCGCTCAATAACGCCCAGCTCGGAATGACTCCCGCGGTTGACGGAAACATTATTCGGCTTCGAGTCCCATCCATGACAGAGGAGCGCCGCAAGGATCTTGTGAAGCAGATGGGGAAGCGGACCGAAGAGGCACGCATTGAAATTCGCAATGCTCGTCGTGATGAACAGGAGGCCATCAAGAAGCTCGAGAAGTCAAAAGAGATCGGCGAGGATGATTCAAGGCGTCAGCTTGAAGCCTTGCAGAAGGCGACGGACGCGAAGATTGCAGAGATCGACCGCATGGCGTCCTCTAAGGAGCGCGAGGTTCTCGAAGGTTGACCGAGCGTAGCGTCGATCGTCCGGTTGACGCTCCACCGCTCGTCCATCGTGGACCGGCGGCACAGGGCCTGCCGCGCCATGTCGCCATCATCATGGACGGAAATCGGCGCTGGGCCCGAGCACAGGGCCGTGATGAGCTAGATGGTCATACCGCAGGGACCGAAACGCTGCGAGGTGTCATCACTCGTGCCGCGGAACTTGGCATTGCGCACCTTACCGTCTACGCATTCAGTCGGGAGAACTGGAGTCGAGATGACCGTGAGGTGAATCAGCTCTTTGCCTTGCTTGCCCAAACGATTGAACGTGAGACGGCAACGCTTGTAAGTAATGGCATCGCCGTTGATTTCCTCGGTCGTCTTGAGGAACTGCCAGAGGAGGCGGCGCAACGGATTCAACGTGCCTGTGATGCCACCGCCGCGGGGAGCGCCATGAAGCTTCACGTTGCATTTAATTATGGTGGGCGTACGGAGCTAGTAGATGCCGTTCGCACCATCGTCCGTTCAGGAATCAGTGCCGATAAGGTTGACGAAGAGACAATCAGTAGTGCGCTGTATACCAGCGGGGTTCCTGATCCTGATCTTCTGATTCGAACCGGTGGGGAGGAGCGACTCTCAAACTTCCTCCTCTGGCAGACCGCGTATACCGAACTTGTGACGTGGCCTGGCCTCTGGCCTGACTTCAGCGGCGCAGACCTTGAGTCAGCGATGCGCGCATATGCGGCAAGGACGCGGCGGTTCGGACGATGAGCCGGAAGCGCAACAGCTTCGCTGAGCGTGCGATCGGTTCGCTCTTTATCCTTCCGTTTGCGGCTGGCTTGTTGATCTGGCCATACGGAACACTTCCGCTCACGGCACTTCTTATCGTGCTCGCGGCGCGCGAAGGCGCGCAGATTGTTGGGGCAATCTCGGGTGGTGCGTCGGCTGGGTGGAGCGCGGCTCTCCTCGTGTTGCCGCTCGCCGCACTTGTCGCCGTCGGCCCCATAGAAGCGGTTGCCTGCTGGGGGCTCACGCTGCTCGCACTGATCGCTCTCCAACTTTTCCGTGCGCTCCGTGTCAAGCGCGGGAGCGTTGCGCCATACGCTCGTTCGCTCTTCGGCACAGTCGCAACGGCCGTCTGGCTCTCTCCACTTCTTCTCTTACCGCTCTTCGGCTACGCTCGCGGCGAAACGCCTGCACCATGGATCGCGTGGCTCCTCGCAGTAGTGTGGAGTGCCGATACAGGCGCATACCTAATTGGTCGGCGCTTCGGGAGGCGAAAGCTCGCTCCACTCATCTCCCCGCGCAAAAGTGTTGAGGGGCTGGTTGCGGGACTTTTCACAGCAACCCTCCTCGGCGCCGCTGCCGCCGTCATCTGGCTTGACGCCCCGCTGATCTGGGCGATCCCTACAAGCTTCCTGGTCGCCGCTGCCGCTGAGGCGGGCGACCTTATCGAGTCACTCTTTAAGCGTGCGGCTGGCATCAAGAACTCCGCAACGTTGATCCCAGGGCATGGCGGAGTGCTGGATCGAATCGATAGCCTCCTTCTTGCAGCGCCAGTGGCGCTTCTTGCGGCGATCCTGCTCGAAGCTGCGCGGATCTTGATCGCTGGCAACTGATGGGTAGGCAGCGAGTTGCCATCATCGGCGCGACCGGATCAATCGGCACCCAGACGCTGCAGGTTCTTCGTGATGCACCAGACCGCTTTGAGCTTGTTGCATACGCGGTTGGACGCGAGAGCGCCGCAGTTCAGGAGCTAGCAGCCGCGCATCCGGGCGCACAGCGGTTCGTGGGACTGAGTGGCCTAGAACTGAGTGACGCCATCTTGGGGGCGGCACCGGATCTCGTGGTCGCCGCTGCAACGGGGCTTGCGGGCATCCACGCCACCATTAATGCGTTACACGCTGGCGCGGCCGTTGCAATCGCCAATAAGGAGACCATCGTTGCAGGGGGTGAACTGGTGATCGGCGCGGCACGCAGCGCTGCCGCACAGCGTGGCACGTCGGTCCTTGAGCGCCTACGCCCGGTAGATAGCGAACACTCGGCACTCTGGCAGTGTCTTGCAGGCGAATCAGTAGATCGCGTGGAGCGTTTCTGGCTGACCGCGAGTGGTGGGCCTTTTCGAACGTGGGATGCGTCGCGCATTGCGAATGCGCGATTTGAGGATGCTCTGAAGCATCCGACCTGGAAGATGGGCGGAAAGATCACGATTGACTCGGCATCTCTTGTGAACAAGGGGCTCGAAGTGATTGAGGCGCATCGCCTCTTTGAAGCGCCAATGGATCGGATTTCGATCATGGTGCATCCGCAGAGCCTCCTTCACGGCGCAGTAAGCTTTACGGACGGTTCAATGAAGGCGCAGATCGGTGCCCCAGATATGCGCGTGCCAATCAGCTACGCGATGAACTACCCCCAGCGCAGCGAGCAGCCGGCCCGCGCCGTCAGCTTTGCGGACATGCGAGAACTCACCTTTGAAGAGCCTGACCTGCAACGCTTCCCTGGCCTTGCGGTGGCGCTTGCGGCGGGGGAGGCTGGCGGGGCGGCGCCAGCGACGCTCATTGTTGCCGACGACATCGCCACCTCCAGATTCGCATCGGGGGAGATCCCATTTGGAGGCATCCCCGCGCTCCTTCGCGATGCGTGCGATCGCTTCGGTGGACGTGCCGCCCCTGAGAGCGTGGAGGCACTCAGCAGCCTGCGAGATGAGGTGCAGGCCTTCTCGGTGCAGTGGCGCCCGGCGTGATCGGGTTCTGGCCGCCCCGAGCAACCGAAGCGCAGCGGGCGTAATCTGAACGCATGACTGAGCTGCTTGCTCTTGTTGGCGGAGTCCTGGGACCCTTTCTGGTCCTCCTCCTTCTGGTCGTCCCGCTGATCGTGGTCCACGAACTAGGGCACCTGATTGTGGCTCGTCGCCGGGGCATCGCTGTTGAGGAGTTTGGAATCGGCTTTCCTCCGCGAGTTGCAGTGCTGCATCGCGGGGCGCGCACTCTCCTCACGTTGAACGCACTCCCGTTCGGTGGCTTTGTGCGCATGGCGGGTGCCACCGAAGGGAGCAGTGAACCTGACGGTTGGGAGCGCGCCTCACTCACGTCAAAAGTGCTTGTCATGCTTGCGGGCGTCGTCGTCAATCTTCTTGTCGCGTTTGCGCTGATGTTCGTACTCGCGGGTCCACTCGCCGAGCGAGGAGAGCTCCTACTAGCCGATGTACAGCCCGGCTCGCCAGCCGCGAACGCTGGGATCTTGCCTGGGGAACGCATCTCTTCACTCAACGGAGTTCCGTTTGACCGTTTCGAAACCCCGCTCGTAGGACTGCGCGAGGCGGCGGGGACCGATGTGCAGCTTACGGTTCTCAGCAGCGCCAACGTCCCTCGCGAGATCACGCTTCGGCTACGCACCATCGAAGAGGCGGCCGGCCAAGGAGTGCTCGGGATCAGCATCGCTGACCTTCTCCCAGCGGGCCCACTTGAACGACCAGTGACCG
>DMUR01000087.1 GCA_003476885.1 Chloroflexota bacterium | reverse complement strand
CCGTGCCAGGCCACGTACATGCTGGCGATCACCGCGAGCAGCACCTGCGCGGTGCAGATGTTGGAGGTGGCCTTCTCGCGGCGAATGTGCTGTTCGCGCGTCTGCAAGGTCAAGCGATATGCGGGGCTGCCGTCCGCGTCCACCGAGACGCCCACGAGTCGACCCGGAAGTGAGCGCTTGAATGCATCACGCGTTGCCATGAAGGCGGCGTGCGGGCCGCCGTTCCCCATCGGCACGCCGAAGCGCTGACTGCTCCCGATAACGACATCCGCCCCCTGCGCGCCCGCGCTCTCCATCAACACCGCGGCGAGTGGATCTGTGGCCACGATCACCAGCAGTTTTGCGGCGTGCGCAGCCTCAACATCCGCACGAATTGAGCGTGCGGCGCCACTGCTTCCTGGATTCGAGATGAGCAGCGCAAATGGTCGCTCGCCGTCCGCGGGTGCCGCGGCGCGCGCGAGTAGCTCCGTGACTGGCGCAATACGTAGAGCGATCCCGAGTGGCTCGGTGCGTGTCTTCAGCACATCAATGGTTTGCGGATGCGTGTCTGCATCAATAAGAAGCAGGTTCCCGTCCGCCACGCTACCAACCGCATGTGCGAGCGTGACCGCCTCAGCGGCCGCAGTCCCTTCATCAAGAAGCGATGCGTTGGCAATCTCCATCCCCGTGAGATCGCAGATTGCTGTCTGGAAGTTGATCAGCGCCTCAAGTCGACCCTGCGCGATCTCTGGCTGATACGGCGTATATGCGGTGTACCAGGCCGGGTTCTCCAGGATGTTGCGCTTGATCACGGGTGGCGTGATGGTGTTGTGGTAGCCCATTCCGATGAAGCTCTTCAGCGGCGTGTTGCGCGCCGCCATCTCGCGAAGTGCCGTGGCAACATCCGCTTCACTCTTCGCCGCTGGGATCTGTAGTGGCGCAGCGCGCAGGATGCTTGCAGGGACCGTGTCGTGGATTAGCGCGTCAAGAGATCCGTGGCCAACCACGCGCAGCATTTCGGTGACTTCAGACGTGTCAGGACCAATGTGGCGATCGGCAAAGGTGTGCGTTCGCTGCGATCCGGACATGACGGCACCTCCTCGGTGCCCCGCTGTCCATCTGCCTGAGAGCATCCCTGCGACGCAACAAGCGTTCGCAAGTTCCTCCGTCGGCGCGCTGCGTGGATCACTCCACTCAACGCTCTCCAGCGTCCCCATCCCCGCGCGGTCCATCTGCCTGAGAGGTTCCGGACCGTTGCTCCGTCGGCGCCGCAGTTGCGATCAGTCTGACCCGATCACCCCACGAACTCTTCCGCGCGGTTCACTTGAGGGTTCCGCGCTGATTCTACCCCCGAACCGCTCAGCGCTGAAGCCGCAGTCTCACCTCAGTCGCGCTGCGATCGACGATCCACCAGGCACGGATTCCGGGTTCGCCGTCGGGCGCCACCTGGCTCGGCGCGAGGGAGACGAGGAGGTAGAGCGCGTCTGGGTAGCCGGCAACGGTGGTGTCGGTGGTTGACGGAACGGCGGGTGAGGCAACGTGCGAGTGCACAATCCCCCAAATGAATTCGCCTGCATCGTCGGCGTCGAGGCTGATGCGCAGCAGCTCCGCAGCATCAATCTCGTAGAGCGTTGATGAGGCGAGCACATTCGTTGTTGGGATCCAGCGGAGTGGCGCACCACCCGAAGCGGCAGGTGCGCTCCCGATGATGATGCCGCACGCCTCACGCGGCGCTTCGGCGCGCGCGTGTGCACGCATCGCTGTTGCGATCTCGCGCGGCAGCGAAACGCTCGTAGGCCGATCCGCGACGGTCACAGCTACGCGCTCACAGGTGGTTCGTTACCACCAGAAGACGTCGCCTTCGAGCGCGTCTTCCATCTCGTCGAGATTTCCATCGCCGAGCCCGGCGGAGAAGTACTTCCAACCCGCGTCGCAGGCAATGAATACAATGTTGTTGTTCGGTTCCGCGTCGCGGGCCACGCGAAGTGCGACGGCGAGTGTGGCGCCAGTTGATGGCCCCGCAAGAATTCCAGTCGCGCGGGCAAGCGCGCGCGCGCCGACAATTGAATCACGACTGTTCACGAGAACCCGCCCTGCGAGAAGTTCGGTGTCCATCACCTCTGGGGTGAATCCATCTTCGAGGGAACGAAGCCCCGTGACCTTTTCGCCTGGCATTGGCTCCGCGGCCCAGATCTTCACACTCGGCTTCTCGCGCGCAAAGTAGCGGGCGAGTCCGGTGGCGGTGCCACCCGTGCCGAGTCCTGCGACCACCACGTCCACCTCCGGAAGGTCGGTGAAGATTTCAGGTGCGGTGGTGATCTCGTGAACCTTCGGGTTCGCCTGGTTGCTGTACTGATCGGGTGAGACGTACTTGGGATCTGCCTTTGCCATGGCGCGCGCAAGGAGCACGGCGCCGTTGGAGCCTTGATCCGCGGGGGAATCCACGATCGTTGCCCCGAGCGCGCGCACAAAGGCGCGGCGCTCTTCCGTGACGTTGGATGGCATTACTAGGGTGATCGGGATGCCGCGCGCGGCGGCGTGCACCGCAAGTGCGGCACCTGTGTTCCCACTCGTTGGCTCGAGCAGCTCTTTCCCAGGGGTAAGAAGCCCCTTGAAGACGAGGTCGTCGATCAGCGCCTTCGCGGTGCGGTCCTTGATCGATCCGGTTGGCCCGAGCATCTCAACCTTCGCGTAGAGGTGGATCCCCTTCGCACGTGCCGCTTCGGGGAGTAGCGCGTCAGCCCGAACGAGCGGTGTTCCGCCGATCGCGTCGCCGATTGACTCGTAGCGCACGACTATTCGCCGTCCGGCGCAGCCGCACCACCCGCCATCGCAGGGAGGATCACCACTTCAATGCCGTCTCGTGTTGGCGTCTCTAGTCCACCAAGATGGCGAGCATCTGCACCATCCACGTAGACATTGACCCAGCGGCGGAGCGTGTTGTCCGCTTCAAAGATCTGTTCACGAAGTTCTGGATGCGCGGCGACCAGCGCCTGCAACGTTGCACCGAGTGTTGCGCCATCAACGCTGACAACCTTTGCACCGCCTGTTTGGGTGCGAAGTACTGGTGGAATCCTGACGCTGATACTCATGCTGCGCTCCCCTCTCGCTTCCCATCACCGCATGCAACGCAGTGCGGATCTCGCTTGACGGTCAACTCCGTGAAGCTCCCCTCAAGGGCGTCCCAGAGGAGGAGCCGGCCGATCAGCGGTTCGCCAATCCCGAGCAACACCTTGAGCGCTTCGGTCGCCTGCAACACGCCGATCGCGCCTGGAAGGACGCCGAGCACGCCCGCCACGCCACAGGCTGGCGCCATCTCCGCTGGTGGCGGCGTTGGGTGGAGGCAGCGGTAGCAGGGACCGCGACCAGGTGCGAGCACCGTGAGCTGCCCTTCAAACCTGAAGACGCCAGCGTGCACCACAGGAATCCCGAACTTCACCGCGGCATCGTTCAGCGCGTATCGCGCTTCAAACGTATCGGTGCCGTCAATCACCAGATCAACGCCATCAAGAAGTGATGCAACGTTATCTGTGGTGAGCATCCCGTTGATCGCTTCTACCTGTACGTCCGGATTCAGCGCGCGAATCTGCACGGCGGCAGAGTCAACTTTCGGCATCCCGACGCGATCGGTGGTGTGGATCACTTGGCGTTGTAGGTTCGACGCCTCCACGTTGTCAAAGTCAATGATGCGCATGTGGCCAACACCTGCGGCGGCAAGGTAGAGCGCCGCGGGGGCGCCGAGTCCACCAGCACCAACCATCAAGACGCGCGCCTTCAACAGTTTCGCCTGACCCTCAGCGCCGACGCCGGGGAGGAGCAGGTGTCGTGAGTAGCGAGACTTCTGTTCTGGTGTGAGGGTCGTGGTCTCAACCACTGGAAGGCCCGCGGCGCTCCATCCGTTGATGCCACCAGCCATTGACGTGAGATTTGTGTAGCCGAGTCCAGCGAGTGTCTCTGCAACAGCGGCAGAACGCACACCGCCAGCGCAGTAGAGAAGGATCGGTGCGCTCTTCTCTGGTGCAATGTTTGCAATGGTGAAGCTGATCGTCCCCTTCGGCGCATGTGTTGCACCGTGCAGGTAGCCCGCATCCCACTCGTTCTGCTCGCGAACATCAATCAGCAGAGGAGGCGTTGGTGCGTCGAGCAGCTGCTGCGCCGCCTTCGCATC
>DMUR01000008.1:10329-20002 GCA_003476885.1 Chloroflexota bacterium | reverse complement strand
TCTGATCCCACGCTGGCGGTCGTGCGCAGGGGGCCTCGCTCGGAACAGTCTGCTGCAGCAGCCCGCGACGCCTTTATCCTCTGCCTGCGGCGGGATGCCCCCATAGAGGGGCCAGCCAGCAAGGAGGGTGCGCATGTCGACGGTGACCTTTGAGGGCGTGACGAAAAGATACGGCGAGGTCCTCGCTGTAGACAACCTGGATCTCGAGATCCGCGACGGCGAATTCATGGTCTTCGTTGGACCGTCGGGCTGCGGAAAAACCACCTCGCTGCGGATGATCGCTGGCCTTGAAGACATCACGAGTGGGACGCTGAAGATTGGCGACGTGGTGGTCAACGATAAAGCGCCAAAGGATCGCGACATTGCCATGGTCTTCCAGAGCTACGCGCTCTACCCACACATGTCGGTGAAGGAGAATCTCGCCTTCGGCCTCAAGCTCCGGAAGATCCCAAAGCCTGAGATTGAGCGGCGGGTCAACGAGGCGGCGGAGATCCTGGACCTGGCGAAGCTCCTCGCAAGGAAGCCGAAGGAACTCTCCGGTGGCCAGCGCCAACGCGTCGCCCTTGGGCGCGCGCTCGTGCGCGAACCGGCGGTCTTCCTGATGGACGAACCTCTCAGCAACCTTGACGCGAAGCTTCGCGTCCAGACGCGAGCCCAGATCCTTCGGCTTCATGCGCGGCTCAAGACGACGGTCGTCTACGTCACTCACGACCAGGTCGAGGCGATGACGATGGGGACAAGGATCGCCGTGATGAACGACGGCCTCCTCCAGCAGGTCGGTACGCCCCATGAGCTCTACGACCTGCCGGTGAATCGATTCGTTGCCGGCTTCATCGGCTCCCCTGCCATGAACCTGCTTGAAGCGAGCGTCAGCGGCTCGCGCGTCAGCGCAGGGAACATCACGATCGAACTGGAGGGGCAACGCGCGAAGGCGCTCGCCGGACTCACGCGCGTGACCATTGGGTTCCGGCCCGAGCACCTGCACATTGGTGCAGCGCAGCCGCATGAGGCCCAGCTTGAGTTAGAGGCGGACGTCGTTGAGTACCTCGGCGCACAGGAGCTTCTCCACTGCAAGACGGGCGTTGGCGACCTGCTCGCCCTCGTAGATTCGGAGAACGCGACGAAGCGAGGGAGCAAGGTGAAGCTCGCGCTCCCGCTCGAAAAGCTCTACCTCTTTGACGCTGCGAGCGGCGCTGCGATTCGCTGAACGTCCCCTGCGAAGGGGTCCCGCGCTGCGGTCAGCGCTTCAGCGCGTTGCGAAGCACGAAGCCGATATTCGCGGGGCGTTCAGCGAGGCGCCGCATGTACCAAGGGAACCAGTACTCGCCGTAGGCAACAAGGCAGCGGACGCGCTCTCCCCGCGCTGCGAGGTGAAGCTGGCGCTGGCTGTTGATCCCGTAAAGCATCGCAAACTCGTAGCGACGCTTCTCAATCCCGTGTTCCGCGACGTGTGCCAAGAGTCGATCTTGAATGTTTGTGTCGTGCGTTGCGATGTGCAGCAGGGCACCTGGACGGTCTGCGTCGGGGCGCAGCAGGCGCATGCAGTTCTTAACGAACTGTTCGTTGACAGTGGACTTGTCCGGAAAGGCAACGTCTGCCGGCTCTAGATACGCCCCCTTCACCATCCTGATCTTGGAGCCGAGCGCAGCGAGCGCTTCGAGGTCGGCGTCGGTGCGGTGGAGATACGCCTGGATCGCGATGCCAACGCACTCTGAGTGTGCACGCAGTCGCGTGAAGAGGTCGATCGTCCCCTGTGTGTACAGGGATCCCTCCATGTCAATCCAGAAGAGTGTTCCCTGTGCCTCACACGCCTTCATGATCTTCATGCAGTAGTCAAAGCAGATCTCGCGATCCTGGTCGTATCCGAGCTGTGTCGGCTTGATTGAGATCTCCCCGCTGATCCCAGTCTCCTTGATGCGCTCGAGCACCTTCAGGTAGTGCGCGTAGACCTGCTCCGCCTCGGTGAGCTCCGCGAGGTTCTCACCGAGTTTGGTGAAGATCGCGTTGACGCCGCTCGGCTGCAACCTGACGGCGGCCTCGATTGCATCGTTGATCTGCTCACCGGGCATGAACTTGCGCACGGAGAGGCGCACGAATCGAGTGCGCATCGCGCGCTCTCGCAACCACGCGTTGGTTGACGCCCAGAGGAGGAGCCTGCGAGCGAGGTTCATGGGTTGATTATCGGGGTAGGAGCACATTCAGGGTGGCGCTTCGCGCGGGGGCGTCCCTTGAGCCAAAAGGGGGCCTCGGCCACGAGGGAAGCGTGCTCAACCTACGATATTCGCACCGATATGGGCATATTCCTGCTAATATCGCCCCCTAGCAAGTCTGCGGTGCGGATTCCGCAGCAAAAGGGTGTGATGTATGGCAATCGAACCGCTCAAGATGCTCGCTCCAACCAGCCCAGCCGTTCCCCATCGCGACCTGCCCCCGGTTGGACCAACCGTCCAGATTGACCCTGCTCGTATTGCCGCGCTGACCGCTGCCGAATCCGCTCGCCTCGACGCGCGGACCCAAGCCTCTGGGGCCGCCTACGCGCGAGCGGAGAAGACGCTCGTTGGCGGTGTCCCATCCAGCTATCAGCGCCGCGCGCCGTACCCCATCTATCTTGAGCGCGGGCTCGGGCAGTACATCTGGGACGTTGATGGGCACCAGTACCTTGACGTCCACAACGGCGTCGGCAGCATGGTGCAGGGGCACGCGCACCCGATCATTACTGAGGCGGTGGAGCGACGGATGCGACTCGGGACACACTTCTCTGCCCCAACAGAAGATGCCTACATCGTCGCCGAACTTCTCGCTGCGCGCTGGAAGCTCCCGCGCTGGCGATTCGTCAACTCCGGCTCAGAAGCAACGATGGATGCAATCCGCATTGCACGCGCGCTCACCAAGCGTGACGGCGTCATGAAGATCTTCGGCAGCTATCACGGTCACCATGACTATGTGATGGTCGACATTGGGCTCAACGTCTACGACATGGGTGACCGCGAGAACTATCCATCAATCCCATACGGCAAGGGGATCCCGGATGTCGTCACACAGATGACTGTTGCGGTGCCGTTCAATGACGCCCCAGCACTTGAACGCCGACTTGAGCGACTACAGGCCGAGGGGAGGCTCCCCGCCTGTTTGATCATGGAGGCGGCGCTGATGAACTGCGGCGTGATCCTCCCTGAGCCTGGCTACCTTGCTGAAGTGCGCCGCATTACGAAGAAGTACGGCGTGGTTTGGATTGTGGATGAGGTGAAGACTGGACTCACCGTTGCCGCAGGTGGCGCAACGGAACTCTTCGGAATCCAGCCTGACATGGTCTGTCTCGCCAAGGCACTCGGCGCCGGACTCCCAACCGGTGCGATCGGCGCAACTGATGAAGTGTGGGCGCCAGTGCTTTCCGGAGAGGTGTACATGGTCGGCACCTTCAACGGCAACCCCCTCGTCATGGCGGCGGCACGCGCGAATCTCGAACGCGTCATGACCCCTGACGCCTATGCACATCTTGGCCGCATCAATGCGCGGCTCCTAGATGGTTCGCAGGGGATCATTGACCGCTACCGACTTGCCGCTTACCCGGCTGGGATCCAATCAAAGGGTGTGATCACCTTTGCGAGTACGAAGGTGGTGGACTACGAGAGCTACAAGTCCGCCCAGCAGAAGGAGCTGATCGACCTGCTCTGGATCTGGAACATGAACCGCGGAATCTTCGGCACGCCAGGTCGTGACGAAGAGTGGACGCTCTCCATCGGCATGACAGATGCCGACGTGGACCATTATCTCGGTGTCTTTGAAGAGTTTGCGAGCGAGCTAACCCGCTAGTTCGCCACTTCTAGTTCGCCCCTTCGCTGCCGAAGGATGCGCACAAGTGCATCGCGTTCGGTCAGTGTGAACCGACGGAGACGCGCGGCATCAACGGCCGGAACCCTACTCGTTGGATCGCCGAGTCGGTCAATCAGTTTGTCCGCCACCTCTAGCATCCCTACGGGGTCACCCCAGAGGCCGAAGGATGCGGCACGGAACCAGTCGCGTGCAAAGGTGACGTCGCTTGCACCGAGCGTCTGGAGCGCGTCCGCCAGCAGTGGCTGATACGGCCCAAGAAGTTCGCGCTGCCACGGCCACGCGAATCCGGCAGCGGCCGCAAGAGTGCGCCTCACGCTGCCGTGACCGTTTGGTGTGAGGATCTTCTCCCACGCGGCACGCTTCGCGGGGATACTCGGCTCTGCCGCCGCGGCGCTGAGGAGCGCGCGCTCCCCGCGGTCGCTCGGATCACGTTCCGCCTCAGCCCGCAGTCGCGCCGCGCGTTGTGGGAGTCCGTGTGATGCGCCGCGAATGAGGAGTGTCCAACGGTGATCCTGATCAATCTCCACCCCCTCGAGTGGCGTTTCACCAGCAGCAACCTGCCAACTCTCTTCAATGTCACGCGGCGTGACGGAGGCGAGAACCAAGATGCGCGACCAGACAATCCGTGTCCCTTCGTCCCCACCTCGAGCGAGTCGCGCGCGCGCGACCTCAACGATGCGGCTCCCCCATCGTTCACGTTCGCCATCTGGGAGGTAGCGCAGCAGAAGTGAACCGAGTGTTGACTCCACAATCTGCTGCACGATTGATGCGTCTTGCTCCTCAGGGAGTCGCGCAACGAGGAGCGCCGCGTAGTCGCTCGCGCTAAAGGATCCGTCGCGAACGAGTTCCCACATGGCAGTCCATGTGACCTGGCGGAGGAGTCCGTCGGGGATCTCCTCCAGCCTCTCCGTGGCGAAGCGGATTGTCGCGGCGTCGAGCGCGATCTTTCCAACGGCGAGATCGTCATGGTTTGGGATGACGGCGAGCGGAAGTGGACGACCAGTGGCGCTCGGCACATGTACGCGCTCACCGTCAAGGAGGAGCTCGTGCCCCTCAATCCTGACGCCACTCCGATCCGGATAGATGAGCGCGATGCGCATCAGGTGCTGACGGAGCACCGGATCTCCTGAGACAACTTCCTGGCGCACCGAGAGGCTCGCGATGCTCCCTCCAGGGCCCTCCGTCACCTCAGCGGCGAACCGGTTCGGTCCGCTCGTCCGAAGCCACTGCGCCGACCAGTCAGCGAGCGGCACGCCGCTCCCCTCCTCGAGTGCGGCGAGGAAGTCGGCAAGGGTTGCGTTCGCGAATGCGTGGCGCTGGAAGTAGAGGCGAAGTCCCGCAGCAAACCCTTCACGACCGAGACGTGCGCCGAGCTGCTTGAGGACTGCGCCCCCCTTTCCGTAGGTGATCCCATCAAAGTTGAGGAAGGTCTGATCGGTATCAAGGACTCTCCCCGCGATCGGATGAGTGGTCGGCGCATCATCCTCTCGCAGCGCCCATCCCTTCAGCTGCACATTGAAGTCACGCCACGCATCAGGGTACGGTGCACCCTCCGTCAGGCAGAGGTACGACACGTAGGTGGCGAATGACTCATTGAGCCAGAGGTCGTCCCACCATCGCATCGTGACGAGGTTGCCGAACCACATGTGCGCGATCTCATGAAAGACTACCTCTGCAAGATCGGTCACGTCACTCGGTGTTGGAGTGCTACGGAAGACGTATCGCTCGGTGTAGGTGATCAGCCCTACGTTCTCCATAGCCCCCACATTGAACTCTGGGCAGAAGACGTGATCCAGCTTGTCAAACGGGTACTCGCGTCCGAAGAGCGCGCCGAAATAGAGGAACGCCTGTTCCGTCATCTCATGGAAGCGGTCGTGTTCAAGGTGTGTGGCGAGCGAGCGCCGCGACCAGAGGCCGACAGGGATGGCCTCTGCGCGACCAGGGAGGCGCAGCTCACGTCGCTCGCCGACGAATGCGCCTGCGGTCATTGCGAAGAGGTAGGTGGAGAGTGGCGGCGTCTCAGTAAAGGTGCGCAACGTACGCCCGTCAGCCTCAACGGGTCCGGCGGCTCGCTCGGCGCCGTTCGCCAACACCACCCACTCAGATGGGGCGAGCACCTCAAGCGTGAGTCGCGCCTTGATGTCTGGTTGATCAAAGAGCGGTGCCATGCGGTGCGCCTCGTACGGCTCAAAGTTTGTGTAGATGTATTCGGCGCTATCTTCCGGATCTACGAAGCGGAAGACCCCGTCGCCACCCGTATCAAAGGCGTTCTCGTACTCAACCTCAAGCCGGTTCTCCGCGCCGCGCTTCAGGAGACCCTGATCAAGGGTGAGTCGATATCCGTTCCAAGATGGGGTTGCCACGTCACTCCCATTGAGGCGCATCGCCTGAATCGTCTGGCCTCGGAAGCAGAGGAAGATCGGGCCTTCCGCTGACTGAGCAAGCGTGAAACGAACCTCGGCGCGCCCCGTGAACGACGCAGATCCAGCGGTGAGCCCGAGTCGGATGGAATAGGAGACGCCACTTACCGCCGCTGCACGTGCTGCGGCCTCCGCCTGCGTGAGGAGGTCTCGCGCCTCTGCTGCTGGACTACTGATCGTGAGTGGCATGTTGGGAGTCTCCTTATCCTTTTAGCGTCGCTTCGCGCCACGCAGCGAGATCAACTTCGCGCAAACGCGGAGACTCTGTCAAACCGCTGGCGCGGCCACGCTTTCCAATCGGTGTCCCGTCAATGTCATGAATATCCGCGGTGAAGTCGATCGGTCGGGTGCCAGAGATCGCGCTCCCGACGGCATACGTATCAACCGCTGACCCTGCCGCCTTGAACTGCGCGATTCGCTCCACCGTGAGCCCGCCAGAGATCACGATCTTCGCGCTGGTTGCGCCCGCACCATCAAGCGCGGCGCGCACCTCTGCGACAAGTTCGGGTGTCACGCCACCCAGCTCACTCGCGCGGTCGAGTCGAACGCCGCCCAGTCGATCACCGAGCGCCGCCGCCACGCGGGCTGACTCTTCGGCTTCATCACGAAAGGTGTCAACAAGCACGATACGTGGCACGTCGCTCTCCATGGCCCGATCAAATGCGAGTGCCGCCTCCACGGTGTCACCGTAAATCAGGACGAGTGCATGGGGCATGGTGCCAACTGGAGCGATCCCGTGACGCGCACTCGCCGCTGAGGTGGACGCACTTTGTGCACCACCAATCAACGCCGCGTGATCGAGTCGATCCGCAACGTTCGGATGAACGTGCCGTGCACCGAATGCGATCACTCGGGTTGGTGCCGCCGCATCAACGATGGCGCGCGCTGCGGTCGCCCAGCCGGTGCCGTGCGCCATGGCGCCAAGGTAGGCGGTCTCCAAGTGGGCAAAGCTGAGATACGGCGCGCGGATGCGGAGCACCACCTCTTTGGCGCCGATCACGTCGCCATCACGGAGCCCCCAGACGGTCGCTCGGCCGGCTGCCGCCTCCTCGTGGAGTGCCACCGCGAGGAGACCCTTCACCTCATCGATACCGCAGAGGGTGGCGCCCTCCTTGCGGCAGAAGGCCTCCATGGTGACGATCGGGTTTCGTCCGTCACTGCGCAGGACCTGCTGGGTGCGAAGGAAGTAGACGTCGGCGTTGTCGCCGCTCAAGGCGGCTGGCAGGGGGGCCGGGACGGGTCGCGTGGGGCGATCAAGCTCTGGCATCTGCCCAGTGTAGCCGCGCCTCTTCGAGTGATCCGAGCGCGATGCGTTACCCCTCGAGTCGCTCGGCGAGATCTCCTGCGCCTGCGAGCAGTGGACGATTCCTTCGCTCACCGCCAGGATCTGGCGGCACCTTCCCGCCAATCCAGATCCACTCCGCGGTCTCACTGACCAGCGCATCGGCGATGAGGAGCACCCGGGCGAGCGCGTCTCGCACCTGCTCCGGCGTTGCATCCACAGCGCGGAGTTCAACACTCAGCGTGGGGCGGCCATCTTCAGCAATCGCAAACTTTGCAAACGGGAAGCGATCATTCCACTGCAAGAGGCGACGATACGCGGCACGAAGGCCGTCACCGAGCGGTGGTGCAAGGTGTGCCCAGACCATCAGCGCACCACCTGAGCGTGCGTCATGGATCAAGGTGACGCGCAACCCGCGCCGAACGTTCCCGTCAAGTTCTAGATCCCAGACCGTTGCGTCTTCGCGTCGATGCGGCGCGGCTGTGGTGATGCCGAAGGAGGTGAGAAGTGCGGGGATCTCCGCTGCGCTTGGCATGGGCGCGCTAGTCCGCGGGGCAGGCGCCGCCTGGGAGGTACTGCTGGATGCAAACGTACTTTCCGCCATTCAGCATGGAGAGGTGAAGGTGCGGTCCGGTCACATTTCCCGTTGAGCCAACGAATGCGATCAGCTGTCCTGCGGTGACGTAATCACCTGCGTTGACGCGCCAACGCGGCTCGCTACTCCGCGAACCGTCTCCCACGTGTCCATAGATGCTCACCATCGACTTGCTGTGCGCAATCCAGACCCAGGCAAGTCGGCGCATCCCCTTCCAGACCACGCAGTACGAACAGGTGCCAGCGATCATCACCTTCCCTGTTGCCGCGGCATAGATCGGTGTCCCTGCAGGCGCTGCAATGTCCACACCGTTGTGGAAGTACGGTCGTGACGACGGGCAGCTGCCGCTGCGCGGATAGATCTGCCAGCTGACACATCCGTACTTCTGCGAGATGTACGGACGATACCCATTCTTCGGCTGCACGAATCCCGCCGCAGTGCGCGCGATCGGCCACGTCCACCCACCCTGGTAGAGGATCGGGAGCGTTGATCCGAACTGCTGCTTCAGTAACCGATCAACAATGGACTTCACCTGCGCCTCTTCCGCCTTCAGCGCGGCAACCGCAGCGGCGAGGCGCACCTTATCGTTGAGCACGCGATCCATCGCCGCCTTCTGTGCGGCGATCGCCTTCTTCTGCGCCGCGATCGCCGCGGCGAGACGCACCTTCGCCGCCTCCAGCAGCGTCACCTGCTTATCGAGCGCCGCCTTCTGCGCGGCTGCGGCTCGTCGCAACTTCTCAGTCTCGGCCCGATTCTGTCGAACCTGCTCTTCGATCGCGGCGAGGCGCGCCGCATCGCGGGCAATACCGTCTGCAAGGGAGACGTCAGCCTGTCCAAGCGCGGAGAATCCGGCAAGATCAATCAAGAGATCGGTGAAGGTTTGGCTGGAGAGGAGCGTCCAGAGTGGCGGCGTCTGGTCGGCGATGTACGCCTCCCTGATGCGCGCGGCGAGGATCGCCTGCCGTGCGGCAAGATCGCGCGCCTTCTCCTCCTGTTGGCGCACCAGACGAGAGATCTCCGCATCGAGACGGTTCACCTCGGATTCCAGGGTCTGGAGTTCCCTCTTCGCCTTCTCAACAACCGCAGAGAGTCGCGTGACCTCACTCGTGATATTCGCGAGCGAGGCGGTATTCTTCGCAAGCGCGGCGGTCGTGGCCTTCAACTGCGCCTCGAGGTCTTTCTGTTGTGCGATCAGCGCGTTCAGCGCCTTCTGTTGCTGAGCAAGTTGCGCGGCGAGCTCCTTCTGTCGTGCGAGTGCGTCGTCAAGCTGGTCGGCACGAACGGGTGAGACGCTACTGAAGCCGAGGCCAACCACAAGGAGTGGGGCAACGAGGAGCGCAGCAAGGCGCGCTCGCCACGTCGTCAGTATTCGGCTCGGAGCAGTGCGGGCTACCATCGCTGCCTCCAGTCGTTCTGGAAGGCAGCGTATCAGCCTCAGCGGCGGACGCCACCCCCCATGGCCAGCTCAACAAGCGTTGGATGTGCGGAGCCCGTGGATCCGCGACCCGCCCACGGCGCTGTTGACCGGCGATATGCGGTCCC
>DMUR01000008.1:9894-10223 GCA_003476885.1 Chloroflexota bacterium | reverse complement strand
CGTGTCCCCGAGTTCTGCATGTCAGCCGACCACGTATCCATGTTCTTCATATAGGCATCGGCAAGCGGATACGGCCAGAGCACTTCGCCAGCGCGACGTGCCGCGAGGTGTGCCTCATCCAAGAAGGCAGGGTCGGTCCCGCAACTCCCCGCAACCTCCCCGCCGAACGCTGAGTAGACAATTCCCGTCAGTGTTGCCACGTCAATAAGGTGCGTGGCGCCAAGGTCTCGCTCCGCGAAGTGCAGCGCGTCACCAAGGATGAGACGCCCCTCTGCATCGGTGTTCGTGATCTCCACGCGCTTCCCGTTCAGCGCGGTCACCACGTCGCC
>DMUR01000008.1:3618-9808 GCA_003476885.1 Chloroflexota bacterium | reverse complement strand
TGGATCACGCGACCGGGATCTAGCTGTGCAACGGTGGCCGCCGCTTCGAGTACCGCAATCGCGCCATTCTTATCCATCTTCATCTCTTCCATACCGTCTGCAGGCTTGATGGAGATTCCACCAGTGTCAAAGCAGACGCCCTTGCCAACCATGGCAAGGCGGCGACCGAGCGGATCTTTAGCGCGGGGTGCGCCGCCAGAGAGGACGACCATGCACGGAGGGTTCTCTGAACCGCGTCCAACCGCCATCAGCATGCCGGCGCCCATGCGCTCAAGTTCACGTGCGCCAATGATTCGCGCGCGAAGTCCGACGGCACGTGCGCGGTCGCGCGCCTCTTCTGCAATGCCGAGCGGCGGCATCTCATTCGCCGGACGGTTCGCCCAGCGCTTCGTGCGGACCGTGCCGTCGGCGATGATCTCGGAGCGCCGTACCGCCGCCTTCGCCGCTGTTAGATCACTCCCTGTTGGGAGGAGGATCTCGACGCTCTCAAGTGGCGCAGGAAACGCATCGACCTGACTCTTCCCGTCCAGGCCTTCATGAAATGATCCTTCAATCACACCGCGAACAATCAACTCAACGGCGAGCACTGCGGCGTCAAGCTTCACCTTTGACGACGCGTTGATCCCTTCACCGAATGACGCACCACCGTTTGCGCGAAGTGCCGGAGAGGCCCCTTTCAGTGCCGCAACGATCGGTGCGGCGTCAATGACGAGCCGACGGATGTTTCGCCCTGCGAGTTTGCGCGTGACCGCCGCCGCCCAGCGAACGATCGCCTGCCGGTCGAGGCTCTCTGCGCTACCGAGGCCGGCGAAGAGCAGCTGGTCGGCGGGTAGGGTTCCGGCTGGAGACGAAGAGAAGTGGAAGCGCGTCGCGCTCCCCTCCCCAACGGCACGAAGCGCCGTGAGTTGGCCGCCACTGCGGCGATCAATCTCTGTGGTGTGTGCCGACTGGCCCTTCTCTTTGATTAGCGGGGCTGCGAGCACTCCGCCGCGCCCCGTTGCTCCGCTGAGACCACTTGCGCTGACGTTGAATCGCATAGATCCCCCTCGCTACTGCTGGGAGATCTTGCGGCGCAGGTAGCTGAGCCGACCCCCCATATCTCGCGGAACGAAACCGAGCTCTCGCTCAACGGCGTCCGTTGCCCCGATGTTATCTAGTGCCAACTGTCGCAACTGGTCTGTTGCGACAGGGAATGGGAGCCGGATCGCTTCGGAGACTCCCGCGACAAGGCTGATCAGCGGGACGGGCATTGGGATCACGATGCGCCGCTTGCCAAGGGCGCGCGCCACCTCCTGGGTGATCTCGGTGTAGGTCCAGTAGCGAGGACCACCAAGTTCATACGAGCGGCGAACGCTCCTTGGATCGCCAAGTACCTGCACGACCGCACGGGCGACGTCGCCAACCCAGACCGGCTGGAAGCGACTCTTCCCGTTCCCAGGGACCGGAACCGCGGGGGCTGGAATCTTGACGAGCGCTGCAACAATATTGAAGAAACCATCGCGCTCACCCCAGATGAGGCTCGGCTTCAGGATTGTCCAGTCGAGCGACGACTCGCGGACGGCGCGCTCCGCACGTGCCTTTGACTTCGCGTAGTGAAGTTCCTCTCGGTCCTGGACGCCGAGTGCGCCGAGATGCACGAAGCGCGTGACTCCGGCAGCGGATGCGGCTGCGATCAGCGACTCAGTCCCAGCCGTATTGACGCGCAAGAGGTCAGCGCCTTTGTTCCAGTCGCGCGCGAGCGCCACAAGGTGCACGACGGCGTCGCAACCAGCGAGGGCGGCGGGGAGTGTTGCTGGATCCGTGACGTCACCGATGCGTGTCGTCAGGCGCGCCGCATGGGCGACGTTGCGTTGAGAGATCGCCGCTGCAGCGCGCGGCGTTCGCGCGAGCGCCACGACCTGATGGCCAGCCTCCAAGAGCGCAGGGAGAACGTGACTCCCGACAAAGCCCGACCCACCCGTAAGAAAGATTCGCGCCATTTCTACCCCCTCCTCCTGCTCGCCCAAACTCTATGATGCGGCGATGAACGCCGCTCTCCTTGCTGGCATCTTCGCAGGCTACGCGATCGCGGTCCCCGTGGGTGTGATCGCGGTGCTCATTATTGAGGCGGGGATGGCGGGGGGACTTCGCCGCGGATTCGCCGCAGGGGCGGGGGCCGCCACCGTGGACCTGATCTACTGCGTGACAGCCCTCTTTATTGGCGGTGTGCTCAGTCAGATCCTCGCCAGCGCCCTCCTCCCACTCCAGGTCCTCTCAGGGGTCGTCTTGATTTCGATCGGCGTGCGTGGTCTCTACGCGCTCTGGCGGGGGCGCCGTGGTGAAGTTGCAAACCCAAACGATCCCCGCGTCCGTGGGAGCGCGGTGCAACTCTATCTGCGCTTTATTGTGCTCACCGCGTTGAACCCCGCAACGGTGCTCTACTTTCTTGCACTCGCGGTGGGGCTCCCCGGAATCGGGAGTGATCCGCTGCTTGCCGTAGCGTTCACCGTTGGCGCTGCGGGGGCGAGCCTCTCGTGGCAGCTGCTGCTCGGCGCGATCGGTGCAGCAGCGGGGCGACTGCTGCCAGAACGCGCCGTGAGCGCGACCCGACTGGTTGGTCAGTTTTTGATCATCGCCTTCGGGACGAACATCGCGCTCACTGCACTCGCTGGCGCTTAGCTCGCTCGCAGCTCCGCCAAGATCCGCGCAAGTTCTTCAGCGTCCCGCGCGACACGTGTTGGTCGCGTGCTGCCACCCAGGGCAGCGGCACGCTCCGCATCATCAGGACTGGTGACGCCGGTCAGCATCAAGATGGATCGGACGCCCGCAGCTCCTGCGGCGGCAATATCTGTTTCTAGCGAGTCGCCGATCATCACCACACGATCAAGCGCCATGTTCGCTTCACGCGCCGCAGTGCTGATCAGATCTGCCGCAGGCTTCCCCACCACCTCGGCCTGCACACCGCTCGCCGCCTCAAGTGCCGCGACGGCGGCGCCTGTCCCAGGCGTCAGCTCACCTGGGTCGGGGTAGCTGGCGTCGCGGTTTGGTGTGATGAAGCGTGCGCCCGCGCGGAGCGCGGTTGCGGCGAGGAGGAGCTCCCGCTCCGTGGCGCTGCGATGGAGCCCGACGCAGACCCCCTCTGCGCCCCACGCAGCAAGTGCCTCCTCATTAAGGATGTCGGCAGTGGCTCGCGCATCAAGGCCCGCCGCCCGCAGTTCATCCACGAGGCCTGGCGCACCATAGACGAGGACGCGCCGCACCCCCGCTTCACGAAAGCGCGCCGCGGTGAGGCCAACCGCCGTCAGGAGCGAGGCGGTCGCGAAGGGTGCACCACACGATTCGATCCGCGCGCGATACTCAGCCTGACGAAGGAAGCTGTTGTTGGTGATGTAGGCGACGCGGTCACCCGCAGCAACGCGCTCCGTCAGAAGTGCGCCGACCCCCGGGATCGGTTCACGGCCGCGGTAGAGGACGCCGTCAAGGTCGACGCAGAGGAGCATGATGAGATGGTAGATCAGGAGTGGAAGCTGCTCGCGCGAGCGGAGCGCGTCTTGGTCGACGGCAACAACCTTGTTGGCGGCTGGGATGAGGTGCGACTGCGCGCGTATGAGTCTGCGATCCACCGCTCGCTCCCGCAGAACGCCAAGCTCGAAGTCTTTCGCGACGGCGGCGGGCGCTCCGCTGATGATCGAATCATTGAGGCGGTGGGTCGTCCAGAGTTGAGTCGCGCTGACCGCATCATTGTGGTCACCGATGACCGCGAGCTACGCGATCGCGCACGCCGCCTCGGCGCATCCACGATCACCGCGCGATACTTCCGCGATCGAATCAGCGGGAACACCATCACTCCAACCTCTACCCGCGCAACAGGAGGGTTCGGTCGGGGTGGCGCACGACCAGCCAAGTCGTTTGAGGGAGAGGCAGGGAAAGATGAGGGGCCGGAAGAGCGCCGCTGGCAGCCTGGGCGTGGGGCCACGAAGAAGCGTGGCCCGTCGGCGCGTCCACCACGTGAACGCTAGAATCAGCACATGATTGATGAACTGCTAAAACTCCTCGCGCTCATCATCACCCCCGACTGGGGGGCGCTGATCGTCCTCCTCCCGCTCTTCATTGCACCCCTCGTCCTCCTCTGGTTTTTCGCCACGGGTGGTGGCTGGAGCCTGGTTGCACTCACCAAACGCCGAGCACAACTCACATACGCCGACGCCACCCCGACCCCCCCTCAGCGTGACGCTGAAGGGCGGCCGCTCTACCCAGCTGGTCGACCGTATGACGCCCGCGCCGCGGCCCTCTACCCAGTGGGGGCGACACGCTCAATCACGGGTGAGCCCCTCCTCCTCGCATGCCCCGGCTGCAGCGCCGTGCGACTCGCCGAGATGACGAGCTGCAGCGCCTGCGGCATGGAGATTCGGGTGCGCCCCCGCGTCCAGATTGAACGCCCCGCCGGCCCGCCACCTGGCGGCGCGGCTCGCGCGTAAGGGTGGAGACCCTCTCGTTCTATCTCACCGTTGTCGGCGGCATCGCACTGGTTGCCGCCTTCGCACTGCTCATCACACACCTCGCACTGCTCGTCTCAAATGATCGCGCGCTGCGCACACCGCTGAGCCCCTCACTTGCGTCAAACAGTGCGATCACTGGATCACTGGGACGGGCGCTGAGCGGTGGTGAGGCAGAAGAGTCTGATCGTCGCAGTTTCGCAGGCGATGCAGGCGGTGCTCTACTCACCGTCGGAACGTTTGCGATTGGCGCGTCGCTCCTTCTCCGCGCGCTGATCGTCGGGCGCGGACCATGGGGGAACCTCTACGAGTTCAGCATCGCGTTCGCGTTCGGCATCTGCGCCGCCACAATCTACTTTGATCGCCGCGGGAGACTGCGCGCACTCGGCGTCATTGCAATCGGCCTTGCACTCGGACTCCTCGCCTACGCCGCCACACTCCCCAACGAAGTGACGGAGCTAGTCCCTGCACTTCAGCACCCGCTCTTATTGACGATCCATGTTGGACTCGCCATGTTGAGCTACGGAATCTTCGCCTTCGCCTTTGCCGCGGGCGTTGCGCATCTGATGCAGGGCGATGAGGATCGCTTCCGCTGGCTCCCATCCGCAAAGCGACTCGACCAAATCGCGTTTCAGGCGGTCAGCATTGGCTTCCCACTCTTCGCTGGCATGCTGATTCTCGGTTCGGTCTGGGCCTCAATCGCCTGGAGCCGTTTCTGGGGCTGGGACCCGAAGGAGACCGCCGCCCTCGCCACCTGGCTGATCTACGCCGTCTACCTACACGCTCGCAGCCAGCGCGGCTGGCAGGGTCGACCCGCCGCTCTCCTCCTCGTGATCGGCTTCTTGGCCGTCCTGGTCACCTACTCAGGGAACCTCTGGTTCAGTGGCCTGCACACCTATTCCGGCCTCCCGACCCCGTAAGCCCGCCCCAAAACCACAGCTCCTCCTCGGGCTCGAAGTCGGCTGAGGCAGGCTCAGAGCGGCCGTTTTGTAACAAACACGCTCAGGGGCCTGTAACACAACATATGCTGTAACGAACCTTGTACACCCCACCATATGTTGTGGTTTAGGGGTTGACGGCGCGACGCTGGGGGCATACGATGCGCCTCCGCACTGCAAACAGCGCGAATACCCGTACGCCCAGCCGTTGGCTGGGGAGACGGGAGGGAGGGGCCCGTTGCCGGGCCAGAAGAGGGAGCGAACCATGGCCGGTTTGGTGGACGCAACGAAGGCAAGCGCGAAGATCAGCGCTGGGAAGAAACCAGCAGCACTTCCACTTGCACCGTTGAGCTTTGATGGCAAGGGTGTCAAGGGACTCGCCTGGCCACGACGTTGGACCACCGCTGGTATTCACCCCTATGACGAAATTGCATGGGAGACGCGCACCGCGTCGATCGGCAACGAGAGCGGCAAAAGCGTCTTCGAACAGAAGGACGTTGAGGTTCCCGCCTCCTGGTCGCAGCTCGCCACCAACGTTGTTGTCTCCAAGTACTTCCGCGGCCATGTTGGAAGTCCAGAGCGAGAGACAAGCGTTCGCCAGCTGATCGGTCGAGTTACCGGTCAGATTGATGCGTGGGCGGAGCAGCAGCACTACTTCAAGTCAGAGGAGGATCGCGCAGCTTTCATTGCAGAGCTGACGCACCTGCTTGTCAATCAGAAGATGGCGTTCAACTCGCCAGTCTGGTTCAACGTTGGTGTTGAGGCGCGACCACAGTG
>DMUR01000008.1:2188-3471 GCA_003476885.1 Chloroflexota bacterium | reverse complement strand
GGCGGCGGCACCGCATCTGGTCCCGTCTCGTTCATGAAGGGCTTCGACGCCTTCGCGGGCGTCGTGAAGTCGGGTGGTAAGACCCGACGCGCCGCAAAGATGGTGATCCTTGACGTGCAGCACCCTGACGTTGTGGAGTTCATTGACTCCAAGGTGAACGAAGAGAAGAAGGCGTGGGCACTCATTGAGGCCGGCTATGACGCCAGCTTCACGGGCGAAGCGTATGGTTCCATCTTCTTCCAGAACGGCAACCACTCGGTGCGCGTGAACGACGAGTTCATGCAGGCAGTTGAGTCCGACGGCACGTGGCAGACACGCGCCGTTGTAAGCGGCGAGCCAGTGGAGACGCTGAAGGCACGTGACGTCTTCCGCAAGATGGCGGAGGCGGCATGGGTCTGCGGTGACCCAGGGATTCAGTACGACACCGCCATTAATGACTGGCACACCTCCTCCAACTCGGACCGCATTTATGCGTCGAATCCGTGCTCGGAGTACATGTTCTTGAACGACACGGCATGCAACCTGGCCTCACTGAACTTGATGAAGTTCGTGCGCGAGGACGGCGAGTTTGACGTGGAGTCCTTCAAGTACGCCTCGCGACTGACGCTGTTGGCGCAGGAGATCCTCGTGGACAACTCCTCCTACCCAACGCCGATGATCGACGAGAACAGCCACCGCTTCCGACCGCTCGGGCTTGGCTACGCCAACCTCGGCGCGCTCTTGATGAGCCGTGGCCTGGCGTACGACTCGGACGAGGGGCGCGCCTACGCGGGAGCGATCACGTCAATCATGACCGGAGAGGCCTACGTGCAGTCAGCCGAGACGGCGGCGGCACACGGCGGACCGTTCATTGACTACAAGAAGAACGAGAAGCCGTTCCTCCGTGTGATCGGCAAGCACCGAGACGCCTCGTACAAGATCCCAACGGCGACCCTGCCGAAGGATCTCGCCAAGGCGGCAACGGATGCGTGGGATCGCGCACTCGAGCTCGGCACAGCGCACGGGTATCGCAACGCCCAGGTGAGCGTGCTCGCCCCTACCGGGACGATCGCCTTCATGATGGATTGCGACACCACGGGCATCGAGCCAGATATCGCACTGATCAAGTACAAGAAGCTTGTTGGTGAAGGCTTCCTCAAGATCGTCAACCAGACGGTCCCAGAGGCGCTGACCAAGCTCGGCTACAGCGCTGAGCAGGTTGCCGCAATCCTCAAGTACATCGATGAGCAGGAGACCATCGAGGGGGCACCGGGCCTTAAGGACGAGCACCTCTCGGTCTTTGA
>DMUR01000008.1:0-2062 GCA_003476885.1 Chloroflexota bacterium | reverse complement strand
GCAATCTCCAAGACGGTGAACATGCCAGAGGCTGCCACCGCCGCGGAGATTGAGAGCGTCTACCTGGAAGGGTGGAAGCTCGGGCTGAAGGCGATCGCGATCTATCGCGATGGTTCGAAGCGCTCCCAGCCACTCAACACCAGCAAGAAGAAGGACGAGCCTGCTGCAAGCAGCAACGTGCTCGCCGGTACGGGTGTCACCCGCCGACGCCTCCCAGTGGAGCGCACGGCGATCACGCACCGCTTCGACATTGCCGGGCAGGAGGGCTACCTCACCGTTGGTCTCTATGAAGATGGCCAGCCGGGCGAGATCTTCCTGAAGATGGCGAAGGAGGGCTCCACGGTCAGCGGACTAGTGGACACCTTCGCCACCACCGTCAGCGTTGCGCTGCAGTACGGCGTGCCGCTGCGAGACCTTGTGAACAAGTTTGCGCACGTGCGCTTCGAGCCGAGCGGCTTCACCGGAAACGCGGAGATCCCGATCGCGAAGTCGATCGTGGACTACGTCTTCCGCTACTTGGGAAGCCGCTTCCTCCCAGAGTCTGATCGCGCGGCGCTCGGCCTCCAGGAGCGAGCGGACGGTGGGCCAGTACTCGGCTCACTTCCCTCCACGGTGCGCGTTGGCGCAGCGGCGGAGTCGTGCGGACCAGACTGCACCTGCGGTAAGGGTGGAGGTGCGGCATCCGCCACAACCTCCGCACCGGTTGAGCTGAAGGCTGCGGCACCCGCCAAGGCGGCAGCGCCAGCGACGAGCGGTGCTGGCCAGGTCCTCGCGAGTGCAGGGCTCGGCTTCCAGAACCAGTCGGATGCACCGAGCTGCCCAGAGTGCGGCGCGATCATGGTGCGAAACGCGGCCTGCTACAAGTGCATGACCTGCGGCACCACCAGCGGCTGCAGCTGACACCGGGTGACAGCCAACGAGTCGCGCACCCAGCGCCGTAACTGGCGCTGGGTCGCACTCACCCTACTCGTCACCTCCGTGATCGTTGCCGCCTGCGGCGGCGGCACGGTCGTATCGCCGAGACCTTCCCCAAGCGGCACAATCACGGGCTCCATTGAATGGCAGAGCTGCGCCGATGACCCGATCGTTGGGAATCACCCTGAGATTCGTTGCGCAACCATTGAGGTTCCGCTCGACTACGCAAACCCAAGCGGCCCAGCCGCGGAGATCGCACTCGCAATCCTCCCCGCCGCTGATCAGGAGAACCGCGTCGGTCCACTCCTGCTGAACTTCGGCGGCCCGGGTTCATCTGGGATCGACATCCTTGCAGACAACGGGCGCGCCATTGTTCCAGCCGAGATCGGCAACCGCTTCGATCTAGTCACCTGGGACCCGCGCGGCGTGCAGCGCAGCCTCCCTGTGGAGTGCCTCACCGATGAGGAGATGGACATCTGGATCTCCGAACCGGGGAGCGACAGCGAGAACCCAACCCAGGCGGACTGGGATGCGGCTCTAGAGGACGCGAAGTGGCTCGCTGACAAGTGTGTCGCTGGCTCTGCTGATGTCCTCCCCTACATCGGTACCACCGCATCGGCACGAGACATGGAGTCGATCCGCGCCGCGATGGGGGTTGAGAAGCTTGACTACATCGGCTACAGCTACGGCACGTCGCTCGGCTCCGTCTTCGCCACCCTCTATCCAAACTCCGTCGGCAACCTGATCCTGGACGGCGCGATTGACCCTTCGCCAGATGACGACTCCGAATACGGCGAGCAGGGTGTCTCAATCCAGGGTGCGCTTGACCGCGTGATGGCCTGGTGTGACGCTGACAGCGAATGCCCGTTCGGGGACGGCAAGACACGTAAGTCAATGGATGCGCTCTTCGAGAAGATTGATGAGCGCCCCGTTGAGCTCGCCGATGGGCGCACGGTGAACTCCACCTTCGCCTGGACTGGGATCATCATCACCCTCTACAACCGCGACTACTGGGACTACGCCGTTCAAGCGCTCGACGAACTCTCCCAGGGAGATGGCGAACTGATCGCCCTCCTCGCCGACGCGTACACGGATCGCACCGTAAGCGGCTTCCGCTCCAACCAAATGGAGGCCTTCCCTGCGATCA
>DMUR01000020.1:6475-11307 GCA_003476885.1 Chloroflexota bacterium | reverse complement strand
CCGGACTCTACCTTAGCTATGCGCTGGATCTTGCATCTGGGGCTGCGATCGTCTTGTTTGAAACTGCGCTCTTCCTGGTTGTCCTACTTGCCACGTCGCTGCGCGGACGACGCACTGCGTGATTAACTGCTGCTGAGTTCGCGAAGGCCAGCGAAGAGGTCTTTCTCGGGCAGCGTTGGCGCTACGTCAAGTCGATGAGCAATGAGTCGGTACTGCTCCCGCGCACCGAGCGCAATCTGATCCTCTTCACTCAGAATTAGCAGCGGCCCATCCGGCTTGATCTGCGTTGCGTGCGCCTGGATTGCACGTCGTTTTGCAGCGAGGTGTTTGCGGATGTCAATGCGTGTGGTGATGATCTCGTCTGGGCAGGCCATGGCGGCGCGCCACGTGCGCCACTTCTCTAGATCTTCTGGTGTTGCATCTTTCGGCTCGCTCCACCACGACTCAATCCCACGCGATTCAAGGAGTGCGAGTACCGCGTCTCGTTGCGAATCTGGGATGCGAGTTTCGTAGAGTTTCTTCGGCGCCCACGCTGGCCCCGCTTCTGGTCGCCACGCTGGATCACCCGCCACCTCCCACGCTCGACGCGTGGTCTTGGCGGCGGCGATGTGGTCTGGGTGCCCATATCCACCAAAGTCATCGTACGTGGCAAGCACGTCGGGTCGCGCGCTGCGAATCAGGCGCACCAGTGGTTCGGTTGTTGCGTCGAGGTCGGTGCTGACGTGTTGGTGGAAGGAGCGTGGATCGGCATTCTCTTCGCTCCCCTCCATCCCGGAGTCTCGGTATCCGAGGTTCTCCCATCGCTGTACACCGAGGGCACGCATCGCCGCGGCAATTTCGCCCATCCTCGTTTCGCCGAGCCGTTCGTGCTCCTCGGGCGTATCGCGCTCTGGGATGACAATTTCGCCAAGCTCGCCGCGCGTGCCCGTAACAACGATTACGTCAGTCGACTCGCCGCGCGCGGCGGCGTGCGTTGCCGCGTAGTGCGCCAGGGTGCCACCCATGCTGATCGTCTCGTCATCTGGGTGGGCGTGCACCGCCATCAGGAGAAGTCGTCCTTCGTTGTCCATGCCCGCATCGTACGCGGGTACCGCAGGGGGGCGCGCGGGTCGGCTACCCTAGACGCACTAAGCCGTGCGTAGGAGCGCGAGATAGGGGGCGAAATGGGAGAGAAGAACGTGCAGCGATGGGCCCTCGTGCTCGGCGCCTCCAGTGGCATTGGTGAAGCTTCGGCGCGACACGCGGCGGAGGCTGGCTACAACATCTGTGGCGTCTATCTCGGACGCTCCCGCGGCGAGAAGCTCGACGCCGCGATTGAGGCGGTGAGGTCGACAGGCGTTGAGGCGCTCTATATCCGAGGGAATGCGGCAGACGACGAGAAGCGCGCTGAAGTGATCGCGCAGCTCTCCGAACGCTTCGCCGCCGCACGCGCCGCTGGCGCAGAACCACAACTTGGCATCGTGCTGCACTCCCTCGCCTTCGGGAGCCTGCAGCCATTCCTGCCGTCTGGCGACGTTCCTACGATCACTCGGAAGCAGATGGACATGACATCAGATGTGATGGCGCACTCGCTTGTCTACTGGGTCCAGGATCTCTATACCGCAGGACTCATCGGCGGGACCACGCGCATCTATGCCACATCATCTGAAGGCGCATCGAAGGCGGTACCAATGTATGGCGCAGTATCCGCCGCGAAGGCGGCCGTAGAGGCGCACTGCCGTCAACTTGCGATTGAACTCGCAACGCTTGTCCCAGGTGCAACCGTCACCGCGCTGCGCCCAGGTGTTGTAGACACCCCTGCGCTACGAAAGATTCCTGGAAGCCAAGACTGGATTGACGTGGTGATGAAGAAGCACCCAGGGAAGCGACTCACAACACCTGATGATGTTGGTCGCGCAATTGTGGCGCTCTCAGCGCCAGGAATGAACTGGGTGACGGGGAATACGATTACGATCGACGGCGGGGAGCAGATCGCCGGCGGCTGATCCAGACGAGCAGCAGCGGAACAAGAACTGCTGCACTCGCAACCGGCAGCGTCACCTCCGCAATGATCCCTGTGACGCGCAACAGCGCAAGCGCTAAGGCAGCAACTCCAACGGCAATACCGCGCTCCGATGGTCGTGCGCCAACGTTAAGGCGCGCCGCGTTTGCGCCGAGCAGGATTGCTGCAACGCCGAGCCACGCCCAACCAGCTGACGGCGACGATGCGTCACCAATCACGACCGAATACGTCAGGACAAGTGCGGCAAGTGCAACGAGTGCCGCTTGATCAATCGTTTTGGCGCTCACTCGAATCAACACTAGATCTTCTTTCCGATCATCTGCTCTAGAATTTGCGATGGCGCAGCGATCACTGGCGTGTCGCCATCGGGGATCAACTTGGTGAAGCGCGACTCTAGCTCCAATACGCCAGCCCAGATCTTCTCACCCGCGTCTTCCTCGTTGTCGTGCACGCCACCATCGCGAATCTTTCCAGATGCCTCGCTGATCTTCATGCCGAGCATCGTGGTTGCCTTCAACTCTTTGTCATGTGAGGCGCGCAGTTCCTTTGAACGTCCTGGGACTAGTTTTTCTACAAATACGTCAAGTTGTGCCACCTTCTCCACGCCAGTGATCTCTTCACAAATTCCAAAGAGTGTTGCGGAGCGATAGTTCATGGAGCTATCAAAGCCACTACGTGCGAGGACAATCCCGTCTGTCAGGTGAATGGAGACGCAGACCTCAGTCCCAACGACGCGCTTGAGAAACCGGCTCGCTGCGGAGCCGTGCCAGTAGAGGTGATCCCCGTCACGCCAGTGGGCCGTTGGGGTGGCCATTGGACGCCCATCGAGGAGGTAGGCCACCGTGCAGGTGAGTGCCGCGTCAACCACCGGATAGATCTCGTTCCGTTCGTAAAGGCCGCGCTCGGGAAGGCGACGGACGCGCGTGCGCTCGCTTGGAGGGAAGCCGTCGCTGACAGGGATCTCTCGTGGCATAGACGAATCGTAGCCGACGAAGAAAGAGTCTCCTGGCGGACCCGACCGGATTCGAACCGGCGATCTCCAGCGTGACAGGCTGGCATGTTGGGCCGCTACACCACGGGTCCGCGACAGGACTGCGAAGCCTACCAGAGGGGGTAGGATCCGACTATGGGATATGGAGCTGACGCGGCTAAACGAGCGGGAGGCTCAGGCCGCATCGACCTACGCTCAGACACCGTGACCCACCCTACCCCTGAGATGCGCCGCGCAATGGCGAGCGCTGAGGTGGGCGATGACGTCTTTGAGGACGACCCCACCGTCGCTGAACTGGAGGAGCGCGCCGCCGATCTGCTCGGTAAGGAGGCGGGCCTCTTTGTGGCCTCTGGGACGATGGGGAACCTTGTAAGCGTGATGGCGCACGTCCCGCGTGGCGGAGAGATCATCACCCCCGCCGAGGGGCACATCCCGAACGATGAGGCGGCAAACTACGCCGTTGTTGCGGGCGCGGGACTTCGAACCGTTCGCGAAAATCCGGACGGCGAGATGCCTGTTAACGACGTGATTGAGGCGATCCAAGATTCCTCAGATCCACACTCGGCAATCACAAGCCTGGTGGTGGTGGAGAACTGCCACGCGCACACCTTCAGCCGACCGATCACACCCGCATACATGAAGGGGCTCCGCGCAGCGCTCAAGCCATCAGGGATTCCCATCCATGTGGATGGCGCACGCCTCTTCAACGCCGTTGTTGGGCTCGGTGTGAGCGCACGAGATTTAGTGAAGGATGCGGAGAGTGCAACATTCTGCTTGAGCAAGGGGCTAGCCACGCCGATCGGCAGCGTTGTTGTTGGGAAGAAGGACTTTATCTTTAGGGCACGACGCGCACGCAAACTGCTTGGCGGTGGCATGCGCCAGGTTGGCATCCTTGCCGCGGCGGGACTTGTTGCGCTTTCAGATGGCCCAGAAGGGACGATTCAACGACTCGCTGAGGACCACACCAACGCACGAATCCTCGCGGAAGCACTTACTGAAATGAAGGGTGTGATCTCGCCAGGTCACAACGCGCAGCCGGTTGGCGAGCGTCTTGATCCCGCCCGCGTGGTGACAAACTTTGTCCTCTTCAAGGTTGAGGGTGGCGCAGCGCGTCGCGAAAAGTTCCTTGACGAACTTGAGAAGCGCGGTGTGCTGATGATTGCGTACACGCATGGCCAGGTTCGTGCGGTGACGCACTATGGCGTTGGCAGTGAAGAGATTCAGAAAGTGATTCGCGCATCCGCAGACGCACTCGCAGCATCCGCGTAACTCACGCCAAGGCGTTCTGATGCGCATCGTCCCCTCTATTGATCTCGAGAAGGGTCGCTCTCGAATTGTCTTTTGGCCCGGTGCGTCCACCGGCGTTGGCGCACCAACGGACCAGCCCGCACGAATCGCACGTCACTTTGTGGATCACGGCGCAACGCTGATTCACCTTGTGGACTTTGACGGTGCACGGGCCGGCGCGCCACAAAACCTTGCGGCGATCGGCGCAGTCGCGGGTCTCGTTGCCACACCCCTTCAAGTTGCGGGCGGTGTGGACTCTCCTGAAGCGATCCAGATCGTCTTCGCGACGGGCGCCACACGCGTGGTTGTGGGGACCTCCCTCCTTGATGAGCCAGAGCTTCTCGTTGCGTGTGCACGCGCGGCAGGTGCGTGGCTCGCCGTTGGTCTTGACCCACGTCCGGAGCGGCTCTCGCAATTTCCATGGAGGCGCGCGGTGCAGCCGTCACTCGACGACCTGCTGCAGCAGCTGGTTTCGGCAGGAATCAGCCGCGTGGTGATGAGCCACGGCGGTGGCACGAGTGAACTCAGCCGCCTGAGCGAGATCGGTCAGCG
>DMUR01000020.1:0-6405 GCA_003476885.1 Chloroflexota bacterium | reverse complement strand
CGTCGTCTCCGCGATGCGGGGGTGAGCGCGCTGATCCTTGGCGAAGCACTCCTCTCAGGCGCCATTGACTTTGAAGAGGCGCAAGCGATCGCTAACCAAGCGGGATAGAACGTTCGCGTAAGTGAAGAGTTTGCGTAGAATGTCCTCATGAAGATTTCGCGACGCACCCTCGGCACGACGGTTGCAGCGCTGCTCCTTGTTGCTGGCTGCACGGATAGCGGCGCTGAGAGCCCGACGGCGTCAGGCGTTGCCGGATGCCCCACCGCTCAACCCGCCGCACTCGGCGCGGGGGAGCAGCGTGAGATCGTGATGGCCACCTCACTCGGTGAGATCACGCTCCTCGTTGAGGCGGACCTTTCGCCCATTGCAGTCGGAAACTTTGTCGCACTCGCCGAGTGCGGCTTCTACAACGACGTCATCTTCCATCGCATTGCCTACATGCAGGACGGAACGCCGTTCGTGATTCAGGGCGGTGATCCAACAGGGACGGGGATGGGTGATCCCGGATACAAGATCCAAGACGAGCCGGTGGTCGGCGATTATCGACGCGGCGTCCTCGCCATGGCTCGCAGCGCAGCACCTAATTCGCAGGGGAGCCAGTTCTTCATCGTCTTGGACGATGGCGCCGCCGGCCCACTTGAGAGCGTCCGAACCTATGCGATTCTCGGCGAGGTGACCGCGGGTCTTGATGTCGTCGACGCGATCGCCGCGGTAGAACGGGACCAGGAGGACCGCCCGGTTGTCCCGGTCACCATCTTGAGCACCACGGTGAGCAGCCCCGCGCCATAGCGGCGAGACGGGTAGACTCCACGGACGCGTCGGCAGTGAGCCGACAGAGGCGGCACTGCCGCGGAAGTGAGGACGAATGGCCACCGCAGTCATTGAGACGACCCTCGGCAGCATTGAGTTTGAACTCCTTGACGACGCAGCGCCGAAGACGGTCGAGAATTTTGTGACGCTCGCCAACAAGGGCTTCTACAGCAACGTCATCTTCCATCGCGTGGTGCCAGGATTCGTCATCCAGGGGGGTGACCCGACAGGCACGGGGACGGGTGGTCCCGGCTACAAGTTTGATGACGAGCCCGTCACTATGGGCTACGCGCGCGGCACGGTCGCAATGGCGAACGCTGGTCCGAACACGAACGGGAGCCAGTTCTTTATTTGCCTTGCTGACCTGCCACAGCTCCCACCGAACTACACAATCTTCGGACAGGTGGTCGCTGGCCTGAACGTGGTTGACGCGATCGCCGCCGCCCCGTGCGGTCCCGGGGATCGCCCGGTTGAGCCTGTAACAATGACCTCGGTGAGCATCCGCTAGCTGCGGGGCTCGGTGCGCAGATAGGCGCACAACAGAGGCGCGCACGAGAAAAATAGGGGGTTGGAATCGGCCCTCACGCGCGCTATCCTACGCGTAGCTGTTCTTGTTCGAAGGCCATGGGTAGGTGGGTTAGGGTAGTCGCTTTAGGCGACGTGATAGATGCTCTTCGAGCGTAGCTGCGGAACTGACTTGTTCGTTCTAAAAGCGGACCGGCTTCAGGTGGCTCCCTTCACGGGGGGTCACCTGATCTATTTTCCCGGCACTTCCTCTCCCCGCTATCCTTCCCCTCTCGCGCCCGTAGCTCAGGGGATTAGAGTGTCTCCCTCCGAAGGAGAAGGTCGCAGGTTCAAATCCTGTCGGGCGCACCAGCTCTATACGCGATACGCCGCGTGCACCCCCTAGAATCCGCACATGGCCGACCCGCAGTACCAGAGCATCCCGCCGCTCAAGCGGCCACTCCTCCTCCTCGCTGTTGCCGTGACCGTGATCGCTTTGGCGCTCGGCTTCACAGGTACGGATGAGCGCCTCCTCCTGGTCCCCGCCGCCGTTGCCCTCGTATGGGCGGCCGCATACCGTGCGCAACCAGAAGAGAGCGTGCGCCAACTCCGCGCTGCCTCTCAAGGCGTTGTGGTCGTTCGGCGAACGCCGCCTATTGGGGCGCGGCAACGACGAGAGATGCCACCTACTTCATCAGAATTCGCCCCGGCCGCTGCGCTTGCGCAGGCGCGCGCCAAAGCGCCAGACGCAAAGCTTGTGAGGAAGTACAACGTTGGGATGCCGGATCGACCAGAGTCCACACCAGAGAAGGGCGAGACGCGGAAGAAGAAACGAAAAGGACGAGGTGAAGGAGAGGGCGGAAAGCCAACGCTCGGACTTTAGTCGCTACGGCGCGATTCTCACCTCAACACGCGGCGGATTTTGCCGATCAGCACAGCCTCTTGCACTCCACGCGTTGCTGATTGCTGACTTCTCCGCCGCATCAACACTTAGTCCCCAGCGCAACTTCACTCCAACCCAACCAACAAGATAGGTGCACGTTGAGGCTCGGTATGGCGGGAGCCAGCTTGCGGGATCACGATCTCCTTTTGAAGAATTCACATTATCCGTCACTGCACGCAGCGACCACGAAACGCCGAGATCATTTGCGAACGCAAGTCGACGAGACGCGCTCCACCTGTACGCACCAGACTCCCAGGCTTCTTTGAGCGCAACAACATGATCAATGTCAACGTCAGTGCCGATCGTCCAGGTCAGATTGTCATACAGGCTGACCCACCTTCCGGTCCGAACGATACCTCTAGAGATCGTGACACTCACTTTTGATTCATCAATGAGCACTTCTGCACGTGTATCAAGTCCGTCTCCATCCGCATCAATCCAATCGCTTCCGAACTTGCTTCTGCTGTATCCACTTGAATATTCAGACTGCACCTTCAGCCGACTAAGTGCGGCGCTCAGGCTGATGCGCGCCGTTGGAACAAGTGCAGCAGTGGGCGCGGGGGCACTGAGTGCGATGAGGAGTGCAACGAGAACAGGGGCGAGTCGCCTGATCACGATCTGATCACCGTCATCTCAGCGCGAAGGACGGGGCTCCCGAGTGTGTCTGTCACGTCCACGCGAAGTTGATCGTCGTCTGTACCTGCAAGGATGTGCACGCGCGCGGTGCGGTCAGTGGTGACCGCAAGATACTCCATGCGAATCTGACGCCGCAGCGCTTCAAGATGGGTGGGGGCAACCTGGGCGATGGCCTCTTCAATGATCTCAAGCCAGGCGGCATGGTTCACATGGCCGAGCGGGTCAATGTCCGCTCGACGAATGGAGACGTCAACGGCTACACCTGATGGTGCGGCCGCAGGGATCTTGTTTGGTGCGAACGTTGCGTTGACACGCTGAACGAAGCTTTCAAATTCTTGTGGGAAACGTACCGGTCTCCCGTCTTGATCGGTCATCACCCAGTCAATGGCAGCGTCAGTAATGACACGCCCTGTAGAGCTAAATATGCGTGTGTGACGGCGCGCCATGACGTGGCGGAATCCGACCAACGCCGTCGTGCCAGCGAGATCTTCGTTTGAATGCGGCGGCTGGTCAATGAGTAGGTCAACACTTCGCACCACCCAGCCGACACCACGCGCCTCGTACCAAGCGCGTCCGTACTCAAGCACTTCACTGTGGCGCCAGGCGAGATCCTGCGCGTGGCGCAGCAGCGCGGCGGAGCGCATCCGTCCGCGCGAGTCGCACTCATCAAAACGGACACCTCGCCCCTCTTCACGGAAGCGAGCCTCTTCGGGGAGGCGCGCTTCGTCAGCGGCGAGTCCTGGGCTAAGTCTCTCGGTGATCGTGCTCATCAGGGCCTCACTCACCCCGCCGCCAGGCGGCTTAGTGTGTCCAGGGTGATCATGCGCGTCTGCTCGCGTGGACCGCGCACGATTGAGAGGCGCGCCGCAACCGTTGCCGCCGAGTCAAAGGCAACGATGCCGATCGCAATGCGCACCCCCACCCCTGCGGCGCGAATCCGCGCACTCTCAAGTTCTGCGAGAAGGTTGTCGTCGATACCCCGCGCCCCCCACTTGCAGTCCCAGAGCTCGGGGATCGGCCCCGCCTCAACGGTCACGTCAAATGGGTGTGGGTCCGCGGAGGCGCCGTCAACAGAGAAGCGGCGCTCACGACGCACCATCCGCTCCGCATCTCGCACGAGTGCGGGACGCCTCTTCAGGATCTCGGCAGCCGTCGCTTCGACGATTGCGCCGCGATACTGCGCATTTGATTGCGCCGCCTTCCCGCCGATAGCCAGTGCGCCAACGATGAGTGGATCGCTCGGACCGCGCTGAGACGGGAGGAGCGCCGCGAACGCCGCTGCGGTTGTGACGTCTGGCTCTGGGTCCCCCATCAACGCTCGAGCGATCAGTCGATCGGCGGGCGGCGCTGCGGCGAGGGCATGCGCGAGCGGCTTCAAGATTGGATCCGATTGAATCCCTGCATACACAACCGCGCGACCGTCAGGTGGTGCATCGGTGAATGCAATGCCGCCCGGGAGTCGCGTCGCGCTTGATGAGCCACTTGCGCTGTTTGCGCTCTGGTCGCTCGGCAGTCCCTTTGGGTTCAGTGCAGCGACTAGTAGCGTGGTGAGGAGGCGAGGATACGTTGCGATCCAGTCAATGGCACGGTGCGGATCGTTTGCCGTCACCACGCGCTCACCCGCAGCGCGCAGCGCGTCAAGGCCCCGATGTGCAGCGGGGGAGAGTTCACGTTCGCCGAGTGCGGTGAGCGTCTTCTCCAGTTCTCCTTCGCCGTTCGTACTAATGAGTTGCGTATAGTCCAGCGCATCGGTCACGCTCTCGCCAAGCGTCACCAGTTGTTTGAAGAGTTCCTGATGCGGAGCGAGGTGGTTCATCCGCGTGGCCAGCGAAGCGCGATCGCATCAAGGAGTAGCTCAGGGTTTCCATTTCGACGGAGTGCCGCGAGTGCGCGATCCAAACTGATGAGTGCGTCACGCCATGTGGTCTGCGCGCAACGCGCGGCAACAGGAGTCAGCTCGTGGAGATCTTCTGGAAACGCTACGGATGCTGGCGCTGAGGAGGCTACGAGTGCAAGATCGCGCGCGACGCCGCGCCATAGATGGAGAAGCGCTTTTGCGTTTGCGCGTCGCTCCGCTGGGGTTGGCTTACCTCCCGCACGTTTTGCTGGACTCTTCTTTGTGCTGGTTGCCGCGCTCTCCGGTGCAGCATCAGCACCTTCAGGTTCGCCGCCCTCTTCTACTCCCCCCTCTTCGCCGTCCGCCATGGCGACGGAGAGGATCGCGCTCGCATCGGCGATCAGGGCGGGGAGTTGGCGAAGACGTGCGTGCGGTGCGACGCCAACAAAATCCAAGATCTGACGTCGCAGTGCAGCGTGTGCACGCGCAGCATCTCCACTCGCCCCCGCGTCAATCAGGGGCCCTGGACGACCGCCAGACATGCGAAGGAGTCGCGTGGCGGTTGCAGCGTCAAGTCCGAGTCGCGTGGCGATGAGTTCGCTTGCGGCAGCTGAATCTGGGAGGCCGAGGCGAATGACGGCGCAACGGCTGCGAATGGTTGGCAGGAGTGAAGAGTCCTCCGCGGCGGCGAGGATGATGTGCGTTTGTGCGGGAGGCTCTTCAAGGGTCTTGAGCAGCGCATTCTGTGCCGGTTCGCTCATCCGATCTGCGCGCTCAATAAGCGCGACGCGGCGCCCACCCTCTACGGGGAGGAGGGCGAGGCTCGCTTCGAGTTCGCGAATTGGCGTGATGCCGATCTCATCGGCGGCGCCGCTCGGCGAGATTCGTGCGAGATCCGCGTGACTCTCAGCCGCCACCAGCCTGCATGCGCGGCACTCCCCACAGGCGCCGCCGCTCTGCGGGCTCATGCAGAGGAGTGTTGCCACAACGTCACGCGCAAGCGTTCCCGCCCCCGCGCCACGTGGCCCCACGATCAACAGGGCGTGTGGTGGAACGCCAGTTAATAGTTGCGCGACGCGCGACGCGGCCGCATCGTGACCGCGAGTTGCGAAGCGTGCAGGCGGGCGTGTGGCTGCGTCAGGTTGACTGGCCGGCGCGGACACCGCCTTCGCCATTCGGCTCGCCTCTTACCTCTTGCTCTTTGGTCGTGCAGCTGGCTTCTTGACCAGCGCCACCTTCGCCGCAGGCTTCTTTACTGCAGGCTTCTTTACTGCAGGCTTCTTCGCCGCCGGCTTCGCCTTGGCGCGCGTGCGCCCACCTGTTGGGGCGTCCTTCCCGCTCAACGCAGGAGCGCTGTCAGCAGAGCGACCAGTGGCCTCAAGCTGCGAGCGCAAGAGTGCCGCAACGTCGGATGGAACCGACTCGCTCTCCATGCCAGCCGACATGTTGGAGCGGCTAGAACCGTCACGCTGCGATCGAGCAACCTCGTCCGCGATTCGTGATGGGCCAGAGCCGAGTGCTCGTCGCGATGCGCCCGAAGGCTGTGCAGAGGCGCGACGTTCGCTGCGCATGTACTCCGGCACGCCACCAGGGACGCCGCTGTCAAGATCTGCAAGCGACATCGTCTCGATCGGTCCGTCATATGCGGAGCCAGAGAGTGGTGCGCCGCTTCGCG
>DMUR01000032.1 GCA_003476885.1 Chloroflexota bacterium | reverse complement strand
GCGCGTCGCGCTACTTGGTGAGTGACGCCTCAGTCTCATCGCGGTGCTTCTTCAGGTACTTCATGAATGGCGTGCCGCCCGTCCCAACATCGGTTGGGTTTCCTGTTGCGTCTGCCGCCTGTCGGTTGATGTAGGTCGCGGCGTACTCGAGGTGCAGCGCACGGAAGGCGCGTAGGGTCTCCACACAACGGTTTCGCGCCGCAGCGAGCTCCTTCGGCGCAGATGCGCCGAGTGTCGCAATGCGGCTCGCCGCCGTTGGGCCAGCCTCGAACGCTTCAAGGAGGCCGACGTGCTTGCGCGGCATGTAGCGGCGCATCTCCATCAAGTATTCGCGGAGCTGATCCGGCGCGTGATCAACGCCGAGGACGGCGTCAAGGCAGGGGACGATCGTGCTCTGCGCACCCGTTTCGCCGCGGAAGGTCTGACCCTTCCCAGCGTACGCGGTGACACCTTCGTAGACGAGTCCACCAGGAAGTGCCGGGTTATCCCTCCACCCGAAGATGTACGGACGAACGCGGTGGTAGTAGACGTATGGATCGCACGCTTCGGGCATGCGCTTCATCGTGCCGAGAATCCCATCAAGTGCATCACCGAGATCGTTCAAGGCGCTCGTGGCGTCGGCGTCGTTGCCGTCGGAGATTGCCGCTTGCGCACGCGCACCTGCGGCGAGTGCTGCACCGGCGCGTCGCTCGATATCAACGTGGATGAGGATGAACCAGGCTTCGTCGAGTCCACCGAGGAAGTGCTGGAGGAGTGCAATGTTGCCGAGTGCGATCGGACCGCTCTCGTCGAGTCGGCGCCAGTTCCACAGGGCGTAACTTGCATACGAGAGGATCGGCTCACGGCCGAGCGCTGCAGCGATCTCGTGCCACGGTACGGCGAGTCGCGCTGGGAGCGCACTCGGCGACTCTGGCTCGCCCCACACGTACGCCATGCCGAGGTAGCTGAGGGTGCGCATCGCCGCCTCAAGGTCCTCTTCGCTGCTCAGCGCTTCACTTCGGAATTCAGGGAGCGCCTCAATGATGGCGCGGATCTTCCCTGAAGGGAGGAGTGCGGGGAGGTCTCGCGCCGTCTTGTGCCACTCAGGGTTCGCCGCTGGAATCTCGATCGCTGGGTCTGCGATAGGGAGGAAGCCACGCTCTGCCGTCACTCCGAATGCATGGAGATCAACGTGGTGCGTCATTTCACACTCCCTCTACTTGAGCCGCAGAGTCGCGGCCGATCACGCTCATCCTCGTGCCTCCCTGCGTCGCTGAGGGGGTGTGTTGCGCGTCCGATCCCCGAGCCTGTCCCGCATCACGGGTCATCTATGATCTTCCTGCCGTCGGTCGGGCTCCGCGCGACGACGCTTCGTGAACCGCGTCAGGTCCGGAAGGAAGCAGCGCTAAGCGGATCGCGGCGGGCGCAGCGGGCCGCTCGGCCGGCGGCACTCAAGTGGCGGCGTGCTGGACATGGTGAGAGTGAGGGAGGGGCGATGGCAGAACAGCTTGCAATCTATCGCCGCTACCGAGCATCCACCTTCGGTGAGCTTCGCGGCCAAGACCCCATCGCGAAGACCTTGCGGCGAGCTGTAGCCGACGGTCGGCTTGGTCACGGACTCCTCTTCGTTGGCCCCCGAGGAACGGGGAAGACTTCCACTGCCCGCATCGTGGCGAAGGCACTCAACTGTCTTGCACCTGCAGACGGCGAGCCGTGTGGCACCTGCACCGCATGTATTGCAATTCGCGATGGCGCCACCTTTGACGTGGTGGAGTCGAACGCGGCAACATCAAACCGCATCGACGACGTGCGTGAGGATCTGATCCCGCTGATCACCAATCCACCCACAGATCTGAAGCGCAAGGTGCTGATCCTTGATGAGGTGCACCGATTCACGAACGACGCCTGGGACGCGCTGCTCAAGTGGCTTGAAGAGCCGCCTCCCGGAATCGTCTTCATCTTCTGCACCACCGACCCTTCCAAGATTCGACCGGCGATCCTCTCGCGACTGCAGCGATTCGACTTCCGCCCCATCGCGCAGGAGCAGATCGCCGCGAAGCTCGTGGACATCCTCAAGAGCGAGGGTCGCAACGCGGAGCCTGACGCGATCGCGCTGCTCGCCCGACTCGCCGATGGGGGGATGCGCGACGCCGAATCGATGCTTGATCAGCTCCTCTCGTCAGGCGTCGATCCGTTGCGCGCGGCAGATGTTGAAGAGCTCCTCGGCCTCCCTGGCGCTGAAGACATTGCGCGCCTCGCAAGTGCCGCCCTTGATGCGGACGCGGCGGTCGGACTTGGCATCCTCGCCGACTTTGAACTGCGCGGACGAGATCCGCGCGTCGTCACGGAGCGCCTCACCGACCTGATCCGTCGCGCGCTCCATGCAGCGCTCGCGACCGGTGGCACGGTTCCCGCCGATTCCTCGCGACTCCCAGTGGGAGTGAACCTTGGGGGTGAACCTGGGGCGCCACTCCCGCTCGCGGGTCGCAGTCGCGATGAACTCTTGCGCCTCGCCCATGCGCTCCGTCGTCTTGAGTCAGGGCGTGGCGACGCAGATCTTCGACTTGGGCTCGAGCTGCTCCTCCTCGGAACGCTCGCCCCAGTTGCGCCAGCACAGGCCGCGCCATTTGCAGCCGCGTCAGTAGCGGCCGCCGCGCCTGCTCGTACCGCGCCGCCTCCTGCAGCCGCGCCTCCCGCAGTCGCTGCACCAAATGCAAAAGAGACTCCACCTGCAATGAAGCCAACGCGAACGCCGCGCGCGGCGAAGAGCGGCACCGCGAGCGAAGGGGGAGACAACTGGGCACAGATGCTCGCTGCAGCAGACGTGCCTACAAAGCCACTCCTTGCGGACGCGAGCGGATCCTTTGAGAACGGAGTGCTGACGATCCTCTACCCGGCAACGAAGTCATTCCTGCGCGTGCGCGCAGAGGAGCGACGCGATCGCATTGAACAGCTCGCAGCACAGGTCTACGGCGGCGTGGTGCGCGTCGCCTTTGCAGAGAAAGATGAAGATGCAACGCTGCGCGACGTTTGGAAGGATGCATGAGCGGAGCCCCACTCCCGCGCTCGATTGAGCGGCTCATCGAGGCTCTCTCCCGTCTCCCCGGCGTTGGACCTCGTACCGCCGAGCGACTCGCCTTCCACATCCTCCGCACGCCGCTCGCCGACGCGCAGGCCCTCGCCGCTGCAATCAGCGCCGCGCGCGAGCAGACGCGTCCCTGCGAGGTCTGCGGACATGTTGCCGATGAGGTGCGCTGTCGCATCTGCATGGATGACTCGCGCGACACGAGCACCCTCTGCGTCGTCGAGGAGCCGCTCGACCTCATCGCGATCGAGCGCACGGGTGCCTTCCGCGGTCGCTATCACGTGCTGAACGGCGCCCTCTCGCCGATGGCGGGGGTTGGTCCTGGTGAGCTGCGCATGCGCGAGCTCTTCGAGCGCGTTGCGGCGGCCGAGGCGGCGGGGAGCCCGATCCGCGAGGTGATCATCGCCACGAACCCCTCGCCGGAGGGCGACGTCACCCTCCTCTACCTCCAGGAGCGACTCGGCACCACCGTTCCCAAGATCACCTCTATGGCGCGCGGCCTGCCGTTCGGCGCCGACCTCCAGTACGCGGACGCTGTAACAATCCTTCGTAGCCTCGAGGAGCGCCGCGGCGTCGAGTAGTCCCTCCATATAAGGTGGCGAGATGAGTGAACTGATCTTCGAGCTCCTCCTCCGCCTCCTGAAGGTGGCTGCTGCTGCCCTTCTGGGGCTGCTCTTCTATATGACAGCCACCGCAATCGACCCGGCCGCCGCAGGGGCCATGCTTGCGGTCGCCTCGCTTGCCGCTGGGGCGGGGACCATTCTGCTCCTCGAATCCAGCCCCCTATAGGTCACCGTTATAGGGCTCTGTTACAGCCACAACAATCACTGTTACAGCCCACCCGGCTGACCGCCGTCCGCCCGCACGACTCCCGCACGGGAGGCGTTTGACAGGATGGGGGGTACCTGCGATGCTCCGCCTCCGCGTAACTGCAGGGAGAGATCCTCTCCCAACGGCCCTGATTACGGGTCGGCCAGGTGCGCACACAGATACCACGGTCTCCGTGGTGATCGCGTCGGCGAAAGCCGGCGGCACCTTAACAGCTGAAGAGTGGCAGGTAACACAAAGCAACCGTTTAATTCGCTGGGGGCAGACCCTCGGAAAATTGACGCGTTGCCGAAAGGCAACGTGTTGTTTCGGAGAGTTTGATCCTGGCTCAGGACTAACGCTGGCGGTATGCCTTAGACATGCAAGTCGAACGAGTTTCCGGGCTTGCTCGGAAACTAGTGGCGAACGGCTGAGTAACGCGTAGGTGACCTACCCCGTAGTGTGGAATAACTGCCCGAAAGGGTAGCTAATACCGCATGTTGAGCCGACATCAATGTCGTCTCCAAAGCAGAAATGCGCTATGGGCGGGGCCTGCGTTCGATTAGCTAGTTGGTGGGGTAATGGCTCACCAAGGCGACGATC
>DMUR01000025.1 GCA_003476885.1 Chloroflexota bacterium | reverse complement strand
TTGTTGCGCTCGGTGCGCGGACGCTGCGCATCACGGGGGGCGAGCCGCTCGTTCGCCGTGATCTTGAGCAACTTGTTGCTCTGCTACGCGCGCTGGATTCGAGTGAAGCGCTTGACGGAGAGGCGCTCGATATTGCGCTGACAACCAACGGCTCACTGCTCGCCAAGCTCGCCGCACCACTCCGTGCAGCGGGGCTGAATCGGATCACGGTCTCGTTGGACTCGCTGACTCCCGAAACGTTTACGCGGATGTCAGGGAGCGCACTCCCCCTTGAGAGCGTCCTCGAAGGGGTCGCAGCGGCGGCGGACGCGGGCTTTACGCAGATCAAGCTGAATGCGGTGATCAGGCGCGGGGTGAACGATGCGGAGATCCCTGCGCTCGTGGAGTTCGCGCGTGCTAACGGGCACACGTTGCGGATGATCGAATACATGGATGTGGGGACCACAAATGGCTGGCGCCTTGACGAGGTGCTCCCTGCGAGTGAGATCGTGGCGCGCATCCATGCGCTCCACCCTATTGAGCTGATCGCGCCGTCGCGTCCGGGTGAGGTTGCGAATCGCTATCGCTATCTGGACGGAGGAGGGGAGATCGGCCTGATCGCCTCGGTCAGCGCACCGTTCTGCGGGGACTGCACGCGCGCGCGTGTGAGCGCCGATGGCCACCTCTACACCTGCCTCTTTGCGACGGAAGGGAGCGACCTAAAGCGATATCTCCGCCCAACGGCTGATGTGGAAGGGCTTCGCGAAGGCCTCCGTGCACGCTGGGCGGCTCGTGACGATCGCTATTCGGAGCTGCGCGATGCGGAGACGGCGAGTCGTCTGCCGAAGGTGGAGATGTTCCGCGTCGGCGGCTGATTTCAGCGAGCACTGAGTTTTCCACAATCGCGATCTGAGCCTACGCTCCTCGTGGAGAAGTCCTCGTAACAGTCCCGTAAGTTGGTGGATAACTCCCTTCACCCGCACGGGCGTGACTGGGATGCTCTCCGTAGCCCGAAGAGGCCAGCGGTGAGACTGCCGACCGAGCAATCGGCCAGGCGGAACGGACTGCGGTGATGACGGGATCGAACTGATCGGCAACGATCAGAGCTGGTGAAGGACCACCAACGCACAAGGCTACTTGTGTAGTTGGAGCGGAGGGTCGCCAGGGAACTCGGCCATTCGGCTTGAGTGACTCGATCCGATCCCACAGCGGAGGGGAACCGGCGTGCAAGCGTCGCCCCCGACATCGGACCGGTCACTTCGGGTGCAACCTTTTCTCGGGCCCTCTGGGGCTACTCCGCAATCGGCAGCGCGCGCCCGTTCGCCTTCGCCGCAGCGGCACGTTCAGCCCATGCGCCGAGCACTTGGTCCTTGTGCGGCCGGATTGGGCAGTGGCCATCCTTGTTGCCAGACTCGTCGCAGTAGCCGAGTGGGACGCACTTCGGCGCGAGGAAGCTGCCGAGGAAGGGGCTCACCGCAAAGACCTCGTGACGAATCAGCTGGAAGAGGCGACGAATCTCCCACTGCGCCATGGTGCAGAGGCGAAGGCCCGACATATGAATCAGGGCACGCAGGTTCACGGTCATGATCAGATTGGTGCGCGTGGCGTTCGGGAAGACGAAGCGCGCATCCTCCGCAGGGATGCCCGCCTCCACGAGATCCCCGTAGAGACCGAGCGCACCCTGCGTCGCCTCCTCGAATCGAGCGCGTACGGTCTCGTCCGCTTCAGCAACGGATCCTGGCAGCATCGTGGCCGCCTTCTTGAAGGTGACGTACCGCTGCGACTGCTGGTCAAAGGCGACGCCCGCGCGGTGTCGGACGAGCTGATGACTCAGCGTGCGCGTGACGCCGGTGATCGCAAAGGTGAAGACGATGTGTTCAATGGTGCTGCCGTGTCCAGACTCAATGACGCGGTTGACCAGCTCACGCTGTTTTGTTGGGTCGATCTCACCAGCAACCGCGCGGCGGTAGATCTCTTCTGGGGGCAGCTCCGAGTAGCAGGTTCGGCAGGCGGTATAGATGATCGGCACATATGAGCGCTCAACAATCTCTCGATCCGGGAAGAGCATCGTGGCACGCATGCCAAGGTCGTGACGCCCCGGATTCTTTGGGATGCCGCTCTTCTCTTTCATCTCACCCTCCCTGTTCTAGTAGTAATCCGAACAGGAGAGGAAGTAGCCGCAGCTGCAGATCAACTTGCACTTGCGGTCGAGCATCTGCGCGCCGCAGTTGGCGCAGCTGGTCATCACGAGGCCTGGGTCTTCGCTGAAATCAACCGAGCCTTCTGCACTCGTGGACGTCTGGGCACTTGCCGTCGAAGGGAGAGTCACCTCTCCGTGTGTTGGGTGCAGTTCGATGGTCATGAAAGCGATCCTATCGCGACGCGGGGCTGCTGGCGTCGCCTGTTGGGCGCGCCAGCGACTCCCACGGGCCGCCGAGCCCGAGGCGCTGGCCGACAAGTTCGCACGCCGTTGCGGCGACGAGCGTTGGGCTGCTCCCTTCGGGGAGGATTCGGACGACATCAAGGTCCGCCTCGCCAACGATCAGGGTCTTGCGCACGTAGTCGTGAAGCGCCTGCCACTGTTCGCCAACCATGAGAAGTGGTCGTGCGTCGCTCCCTACCTGAAGGAGATTCCACGAGACCACAACCTCGGCGAGGGTGCCGAGTCCGCCATCCAGCGCAATCAGAAGATCAACCTCGGAGAACTTCCGCAGTCGCTCAAAGAGATCCTTGCTGTCCAGCTTCTCGGTGACGTAGCGGTTGGCGGGGAGGCCGTCCCACGACGTGACGGTGTAGCCGATCACTTCGCCGCCTACGTCGCGTGCGCCTTTGGAGACCGCCTCCATGACGCCGGCGTACCCGCCCGTTGCCACGATGAACCCTTCGCCAGCGAGCGCGCGCCCTACGGCGACGGCGTACTGATAGTGCTCGTCGGTCTCAGGGAGTCGAGCGGATCCGTAAACCCCGACGATTGGGACGCCAGCCCGCGCGCTGGCGTTCACTCGCAGCGTGTGCCGACGGGTGGGAGCGTCCCGTCAATCAGGAAGGCGATCGCTGCATCATCAATGCACTCGCTCTTCCCGCCAACGGCGGTGTGCCCTTCACCGACGTAGGTGAGGAGGAAGCCACTCTTCAGTGTTGCGGCCATCTCCTGGCTCCACTTGTATGGGGTTGCGGGGTCACCAGTGGTGCCCACCACCATGATCGGTGGTGCGCCAGCGCCGTCGACGATCTCGGGCATCGGATCCACATTGACGTTCGGCCAGACGCCGCAGAGGAGGCCGCTCGCCGCCTGCCCAAAGGCGAAGTCGGGCGCGCGGTCCTTGAAGCGCTCATAGATCGCGCGGTACTTGGCGATGGAGGTGCTCGCCGGGTTGTCGGTGCAGTTGATCGCAGGGAAGGCCTCCAT
>DMUR01000048.1:3157-5518 GCA_003476885.1 Chloroflexota bacterium | reverse complement strand
ACCGCCTACATTCAGTTTGTTCGTAATGCGGCCGCCCAGGCTGGGGCAATGACGGATCACCTCTGCTTTGAGTCGTATGACCTTCCGCAGGTTCCGCACCGGCTCGCCGAAGAGATCGGTGGTGCGGCGCGACTCTCCATTCGTGCAGGAGGGTGTGCCTTCTGTCATATGGTGCAAGACGAAGTGGCGAGCGGGCGGCGCTTGATCCATCGAGATCCGTACGGTGCAGTGATCGCCCCTTTTGCGAGCCGCTCCGCCTTTGAGACGTGGATCATTCCGAACAACCACGGATCAGATTTCGGCGACGTTGACACTGCGACGCTGCGCGGCTTCGCTGAGACGTTGCAGGCGGCGGTGAAGGCGCTTCGCGCGATCGGCATGCCGCCATACAACCTGCTCCTCCACACTGCGCCGCTCCGTGAGCGTGTGGACCTCACCTATCACTGGCACTGGGAGCTCCATCCACGCCTCCGACCGATCGGTGGGCTTGAGTTGGCCTCAGGCATCCCGGTGGTGCCGATCGCTCCAGAGGAGGCGGCGGCGGAACTCCGCCGAGCCCTCACCTAGCCCCCTGCTAGCATTCGGCGGCACCCGCGACGTGGTCGGCAGAGATCGGCCGGCGGGAGAGAGGAGACCCAGATGGCACGCATGGTCATGAACGCGGAAGAGATCCGCCGAGCCCTCATCCGTATCTCCCACGAGATCGTTGAGAAGGAGGGGACCCAGGGGCTTGTGGTGGTCGGCATTCAGCGACGCGGCGTCCCACTCGCGAAGGTCATCGTTGAAGCGATCAAGGAGCATGAAGGCGTTGACGTGGAATACGGAACGCTAGACATCAGTTTCTATCGTGACGATCTCTCCACAATCTCCGTTGCGCCCGTTCACCGCGGCACGAGCATCCCAGGTGACATCACCGACAAGACCGTGATCCTGGTTGATGACGTCCTTTATACGGGACGTACGATTCGTGCAGGTCTAGATGCACTTATTGATTACGGTCGACCGAAGGCGATCCGCCTCGTCGCACTGATTGACCGAGGGCATCGAGAACTTCCGATCCGTGCAGATCATGTGGGGAAGAACATTCCCACCACGAGTGACGAAGTGGTCCGTGTGTGCGTGAAGGAGTTTGACGGCGACGATCTCGTGAAGGTGGAGTTGCTCGCGGAGCATCTTGCCGCGAACGAGGCGGCGGCGAAGGCGAAGGGCTGAGCGCGGAGAGGCGGAGGACGCCAATGCCACCCACTGCTGCTCCCTACTGTCACCTGCTCGATGTTGCGGGCCTCTCGTGGGGTGATCTGAAGTTGCTGCTCGGCACGACCGAGGCCGCACGTCGCATTCTGGGCTCGCCAACCGGTCGAGTGGATGCACTGAAGGGTGTGAACGTCACCACGCTCTTCTATGAGGCCTCCACGCGGACGCGCATCTCCTTTGAGAACGCCGCGAAGGCACTCGGTGCGAACGTCAACAGTGTGGCCGTTGCCAGCTCATCCGTAGGGAAGGGTGAATCGCTTGTTGACACGGTGAAGACGCTCCGCGCGCTGGGGAGCAACGTGATCGTGTTGCGCCACGAGCGTGCCGGTGCGCCGTGGCTCGCTGCGCGCGTCTTTGACGGATCCGTACTCAACGCTGGAGACGGCTGGCATGCGCATCCAACGCAGGCACTCCTTGATCTCTCTGTGCTCCTTCGAAACATCGGTGCAAAGGACGGCACGTTGAAGGGGCGCCGCGTGGCGATCATCGGCGATCTTCTTCACAGCCGTGTGGTGCGCTCAAATCTGCACACGCTGCGCGCTGCGGGCGCGGAGGTACGACTCGCCGGTCCCGCCGCGCTCACCCGTGGGTTCGCTGAGGCTGCGGAGAGAAGTGGCGGCGTAACGCTCTGCGCGTCACTTGCAGAGGCGCTGGAAGGTGCAGATGCGGTGATGGCGTTGCGCATTCAGCGCGAGCGACTCGATGGCGGCGAGGTGAGCTCGTTCGAGGCATATCGTGAAGCGTGGGGGCTGACGGAAGAGCGCATCGCAGCACACGCCGCGCGCGGGTGCGTAGTCCTTCATCCAGGCCCAATGAACGAAGGGGTGGAGATCGACCCAGACGTTGCCGACGGTCCGCGCAGTCTCATCTTGGAGCAGGTCGCCGAAGGGATCCCTGTGCGCATGGCGGCGCTCTGGCGCACCCTTCGCGGCGACGCACCGCTGAGCGCACCTGCACCAGCGAAGGCGAGTTCGTGAGTCGACCGCGAGCGGAACGGACGCTACTGAAAGACCACTGGGTCGTTGACCCTGTGAGCCGGCGCGCTGGCGTTGCGACGATTGAAGTGCATAGCGGGAAGGTGGCGCGACTGGAGTGGCGCGATGGAGT
>DMUR01000048.1:2213-3114 GCA_003476885.1 Chloroflexota bacterium | reverse complement strand
CAGCCAGGGGCGGGCGCGTCTGAGGATGTAGCGAGCGGTGAAGCGGCCGCCGCGCATGGCGGATACGGTGCTGTTGCGCTGATGCCCAACAGTGAGCCTGCTGCCGATCACCCCGCCCTCCTCAGGGAGCTGACACGCACCACTGCATCGCGCGGTGTGACCCTTATGCCGATTGCCGCCGCAACCCTTGGACGCGCTGGTCGTGCGCTCGCGCCGATGGCGGAGCTCGCCGCCGCAGGCGCCGTTGCCTTCAGTGATGACGGCAACCCAATTGCCGACCCCGCGCTCTTTCGCAGTGCGCTGATCACGGCGGGCGCGCTTGATCTGCCGCTCATCGAACACTGTGAAGATCCTGCACTCACTCAGGGTGGAGAGGCGGCGGATGGTCTCGTCGCCACCGCACTCGGTCTCCGGCCATGGCCCGCCTCTGGTGAGATCAGCGCGGTGGCCCGCAACATCGCCCTCTTGCGCGACGCGATTCGTGACGAGCCGCGCGCACGACTTCACCTGACACATCTTTCGACTGGCGCAGCACTAGATGCCGTTCGCGCGGCGCGTGCGGAGGGGCTCCCAATCACCTGCGACATCACGCCGCATCACCTTTCGCTCACCGATGCCTGGATTGCAGGAGATCAGCGGTGGGCGTGGGAGTACAACGAAGGGCGCCAAGCGAGCCTCACACCGACCGCTGACGCGTACAACACAAACCTGCGCGTCTGTCCGCCGTTGCGCGACGCGAGCGATGCGGCGGCGTGCAGAGCTGCGCTCCGTGACGGCACCGCATCCGCAATCGCAACCGATCACGCTCCGCACTCGCGTGAGAAGAAAGAGGTGGAGTTCGGCCTCGCCGCGAATGGGATTGCGGGGATCGAGACGGCGCTCAGCACACTCCTTGCGGCGC
>DMUR01000048.1:428-2145 GCA_003476885.1 Chloroflexota bacterium | reverse complement strand
GTGTTGAATCGACCAGCGCTTGCACGTGGGCTCGCGGTGGGTGGACCAGCGAACCTCGTGGTGGTGGACCTGAGCGCTACCTGGGTGCCGAGCCGGAAGACGCTGATCGGGCGCAGCATCAACACGCCACTCCTCGGCAAGACCCTTACTGGAGCGGTGCTCCTTACGCTGCTCAACGGCGAAGTCGCGTGGAAGGCAGAATGAGGGGATGAGCAACCTACCCGCACCTGAGATGCCTGAGTACAAGGGGGCACCGCTTAGCCCAGATCGCGGCCCTGGTCTCGGCTGCTTCTGGATTCAGGTTGTGGCACTCGTCGTCTTTATCATCTTGGCCCCCCTCTCCGCGGTGCTGAATTGGGGGCCCACGATCGCCACGCTGCTCTTGATTGGCGTGGTGGTCTTGCTCCTCCTTGTTGGCCAGACCTCCATCTTCCTCCTGCGCCTTGTGGCCGCTGATCGTCGTGGTCGGCGTGCGCCGCTGGCGAGCAAGAGCAAGACGGTGGGGGAGCTTGAGGACGAGGCGCAGCGAGCGGCTCGCGACAACGAGGACGGCGGCATGGGAGAATCGCGCTAATGCCAGTGCTTGCAACGTACTTTTCGATTCGAAGGGGGCGTGACCCCTTCTTCAAGTTTTTCATGCGCACGCTCTTCCCGAAGACCGTGAAGTCGTATGAAGAGAAGTTCGGCATCAAGTTTCTTGGGTGGTACAACGTTGCGCACGGCTGGGACTTTGACAACGTGATTCTCTTTGACCTGCCGGACTACGGCACTCTTGACCTGCTTGAGCGCGACGAATCTTCACGGGCACTAGGGCACCGCGCCGGTGAATGGATGTTCGAGCGGCACCACTCCATGTTCCTGCGTGAGCGACTCTCGCGCGACCTTGAGTACCGCGGCTGATGCCTTCCAAGCGTCCGGCAAAGCGTCCGGCAAAGCCGCTGAAGAAGAAGATCACCCTGACACGGGCGACACGCGCACGTGCCTCGCAGACGCGTAGCACCCTCGCGCCAGAACTTACGCGGAAGCTTGCGCAGGCCGCGGAGGCGGCAGGCTCCGAGCGACTCACGGCGGTTGAGCACGCCGCGGATCGGCTCGGTGGCTATCTTCGCGAACATCGCAACACGCTCAAGGTGGTTGCCCCACTTCTCCTTGCGGGGAGTGTGAAGGCGCCGCAGTTGATCCTGGAGAGCGACCTCTCCTTCCGTGTGCGCTCCATTGACGCGCGCAAGCGCAGCAGCCTCGATCGCGCATCCACCGCAGAGGTGGTGGAGCTCTGGGCGCCTGCAGATCTCTATGACCGAATTGAGGCTGCGTTGCGCACCAAGGCGGGCCTTGCGGTGCGTCCTACGGGGGCGATCGTTGCCGGACTTGGCGCCGCGGGTGATCACGGCGCAAAGGTCTAACGCGCGATGGGCGCTACGCCCGTTCGCGCCCAACTGCTCGCCGTCGGTGAGCTTGCGCCAGGACGCAGTGCACTCCTCCTTCGACTCCCTGAGCTGATCGCGTCGCTCCGTGCGGGGCACGCACTCCACCTCCTCCACGCCGAAGCGGGCGGATACCGCCTTCGCCGCGTTGCACCAGTGACGCAGATCGACGTCATCGCTGGGAGTGTCCAGGTTGCGCTGCAGCCGCGCGCCGATGGGGGTCGCGACTCACTCGCGGAGCTCGCGCCTGGCGCGCAGCTCTCCGTCGTCGGACCGATCGGACAGCCCATTGA
>DMUR01000048.1:0-349 GCA_003476885.1 Chloroflexota bacterium | reverse complement strand
CGACTCCTCGCCACCTCACTCGCCGCAGCAGGGCGATCGGTGACGATGCTGCTTGAATCGAGCACCGCCGCTGAGATCCCTCCCGCATCGCTGCTCCCTGAGTCGGTTGAGATCCACGTTGCGACAGAAGACGGAAGCCTTGGCCACCATGGGAGTGCTGCAGATCTCGTCGCAACGTATGCAGCGTGGGCGGACCAGGTGGTTGCTGCAGGATCCAGCGAGTTGCTTAGTGCAACCACACTGCTGCTGCGCGCAGCGGGCGTCAGCGATCGCACGAGCGCGCGCGTCTCTCGCCCACGTGGCGAAGGAGGCGCGAAGCGGCTGCAACTGATCGTGGCGCATGAGATTG
>DMUR01000047.1:3713-5418 GCA_003476885.1 Chloroflexota bacterium | reverse complement strand
GTATGCCGAACGCATCAGAGCACCTCCGGCGCGAGCGAGATGATCTTCATGTAGTCGCGGTCGTGCAGCTCTCGTGCCACTGGCCCAAAGATGCGCGTGCCGCGCGGGTTTCCGTCAGCGGCAATGAGGACGGCGGCATTCTCGTCAAAGCGAATGAAGCTGCCGTCGGGGCGCGCGATCTCCTTGACCGTGCGCACGACCACCGCCTTCACCACATCGCCCTTCTTGACGCCTGCGTTCGTGGTCGCCTGCTTCACGGCGGCAACGATCACGTCACCCACCCCCGCCACGGTTGAACGCGAGCGGCCGAGGATGCGGAAGCACTCGATCTCCTTGGCCCCTGAGTTGTCGGCCACGCGCAGGCGGGTCCCTGTCTGAATCACAGTGCACCCCCTTCGGCTCGCTCAAGGACTTCAATCAAGCGCCAGCGCTTTCGGGCGGAGAGTGGTCGTGACTCTTCGATGGTCACGAGGTCGCCGACCTTTGCGCTGTTCTCTTCGTCATGGGCCATGAACTTGGCGGTGCGACGAATGACGCGCTTATAGACCGGGTGCTGCTGGAGGCGCTCAACACGAATCACGATCGTCTTGTCGCCCGCATCGCTGAGCACCCTGCCCGTCTGCGTCTTTCGCTGGCCCGTATGCTTCGCCGTCATCTCGCCCCCTATGCCTTCTGGCTCGCCTGGCGCTCGGCCAGGACCATCAGCAGTCGCGCAATGCTCTTACGTGACTTGGTCACAACACTGGTGTCCTTCAGCTGGCGTGTGGAGAGCTCAAAGCGCGCCTGCCAGAGGTCACGCTTCGCGTCAGTAATCGCCTGGACGAGTTCGGCGTCGCTCATGGAGCGGGCCTTCACGATATCGATCACGCCTCATCCTCCTTCGCTGGCTTCACCGGCTTCACGAGTTCTGGCTCCTTTGGCGCAGCGTCTGCTGCAACTGGTGTCTCCTCAAGCGAAACGCCAGAGGCGACCTTCGCGAGGAACTTCTTGCCGAAGACAACCTCGCCGAGGCCAGCGGCACGCTCCAGGGTCACCGTGTTGACTGGGAGCTTCATCGAGGCGAGGCGGAATGCTTCAACAGCATCCTTCTTCTCGATTCCCGCAACCTCAAAGAGGACGCGGCCGGGCTTCACCACCGCGACCCACTGGTCTGGTGCGCCCTTACCCGAACCCATGCGGGTTTCGGCTGGCTTCTTGGTGATTGGCTTGTCTGGGAAGATTCGAATCCAGACCTTGCCGCCACGCTTGAGCGAGTGGGTCATGGCGCGACGTGCCGCTTCGATCTGGCGTGCTGTCACCCAGGCGCACTCAGTGGTGGCGAGACCGAACTCACCAAAGGCCACTGTGCGACCCGACTTGGCAGGGCCGGACATTCGTCCGCGCTGCACCTTGCGCCACTTCACTCGCTTCGGCATCAACATGGTTACGCCCCCGTTCCCGTGTTCTCGCTGATCGGCTTCGGCTTCAAGACATCCGCAGGCGCATCGCCGCGATAGATCCAGACCTTGACGCCGATCTGGCCGAACGTGGTCGGCGCGTGATAGACGGCGAAGTCAATGTCGGCGCGCAACGTCTGCAGTGGGAGTCGCCCATCGCGGTCCCACTCTTCGCGGCTCATCTCAGCACCGCCGAGGCGTCCTGAGACCATCACCTTGACGCCCTTGGCCCCCGCCTTCATCGTGCGCTGGATCCCCTGCTTCAACGC
>DMUR01000047.1:2081-3705 GCA_003476885.1 Chloroflexota bacterium | reverse complement strand
CGACGAGGAACGCGTCGAGGTCGGGCTGGCGGATCTCCTTGATCTCAAGCTTCACCTTCCCTGCGCTGATCTCGCCGATCGCTGCGCGGAGGACCTCAACGTTCTGGCCGCCCTTACCAATGACCACGCCTGGCTTCGCCGAGTGCACGGTCACGGTGACGTAGTTGAGACCGCGCTCAATCTCCACCTTGGAGATGCTTGCAGCAGCGAGCTTCTCATCAATGAGCTTTCGGATGCGCAGGTCTTCCTGCAGCAACTTCGTGTAGTCCTTATCCGCGTACCACTGCGCGCTCCACGTCTTCGTGACGCCGAGTCGGAAGCCAATCGGATGAACCTTCTGTCCCATATCAGGCCTCCTTCGGGCTTACGGTGACGGTGATGTGTGTCATCGGCTTATTGATGGAGAAGGCGCGACCCTGTGCGCGTGGTCGGAAGCGCTTCAGCGTTGGGCCCTCGTCGGCACTCGCATCGACCACCCAGAGGCGCTCGGCCGGAATGCCATGGTTCGCCTCGGCGTTCGCCGTGGCGCTCTTAAGGACGGAGGCAACATCGCGTGCTGACGAGTGCGGCAGGAAGCGGAGGATCGAGGCGGCATCAGCCACCTGCTTCCCCTTAATCGCGCGCACCACGAGCTGCGCACGTCGGGTTGAGCCGCGCACGTACTTTGCCGTTGCCTTCACGCGGATGGTCATGAGGCGCCTCCTGGCGAACCGCCCGCAACAGCGGTGGTTCGGTCAACGCGTGAGTGCCCCTTGAATAGGCGCGTTGGAGAGAACTCGCCAAGGCGGTGCCCGACCATGTTCTCCGTGACGAAGACAGGCACATGCTTCCGTCCGTTATAGACGGCAATGGTGTGCCCAATGAAGTCTGGGTAGATGACCGATGCGCGCGACCAGGTCTTCACGACGCGCTTCTCATTTGACGCGTTCATGGCCTGGATGCGACCAAGGAGCCGCTTCTCGACGAAGGGGGCCTTCTTGCTTGAACGAGACATGCCTCCTCCTTCCTACTTCGCGTGTCGCGAGCGGACAATCAGCCGCTGCGTCAACTTGTTGCGACGGGTTCGTAGTCCCATCGCGCTCTTCCCCCACGGGGTCTTCGGTGGCATTCCGGTTGGCGCCTTACCTTCACCACCACCGTGAGGGTGATCGACAGGGTTCATTGCAGAACCACGAACCTCTGGGCGCTTCCCCATGTGGCGCGCGCGTCCGGCTTTGCCGATCTTCAGGTTCTCGTGATCGATGTTGGATACCTGTCCAACGGTGGCCATGCAGGCCAGCGGAACAAGTCGCATCTCCGTGGAAGGCATGCGCACGGTGGCGAACTCGCCCTCCTTCGCAACCAACTGTGCGGCGGCGCCAGCGGAACGAACCATCTGGCCACCCTTCCCTGGTACGAGCTCAATGTTGTGAATCGTGGTGCCGAGCGGCATGCGCGCGAGCGGCAGGCAGTTGCCGAGCTTCGCTTCCGCGTTCGGTCCGGACTCAATCATGTCGCCAACCGTGAGGCCGTTCGGGAGGAGCATGTAGCGCTTCTCTCCATCCACGTAGTTAAGAAGTCCGATGCGTGCGGAGCGGTTTGGGTCGTACTCCACCGTTGCCACGCGCGCTGGGATGCCGAACTT
>DMUR01000047.1:0-2007 GCA_003476885.1 Chloroflexota bacterium | reverse complement strand
TGGTTGTTGCGACCGGAACCGCGCACCATCTTCTCGGTGAGCGGCTTGTACGGGGAGTCGGTCGTGATCTCCTCGAACGTAGGCATGGTCATCCCGCGGACGCCGGCGCTGGTTGGCTTAAGTCGTCGCAGCGCCATGACTAGACCCCCTCGAAGAACTGAATCTTCTCGCCTGGGGCGAGGGTGACCACGGCCTTGCGCCATGGAGTTGTCTTCCCTGGGTAGGTGCTGCGTGCAAGGGTGCCACGTGTGGACTTCGCCTTGGTTGTCAGCACGTTGACCTCCGCAACCTTGACGGTGAAGAGGGTGGCGATCGCTGCAGCAATCTCAATCTTGGAGGCGTCCGCGTGCACCGCGAAGGTGTACTTCCCAACCTGCGACTGCAGGATGGACTTCTCGGAGATCACGGGGCGAAGCACGGTCTCGTGCGCGCTGCGGCTCATCCGTACACCTCCTGGATCGTTGCGAGGGCTGCCTTCTCCACGATGATCGTGTCGGCATTCATCAAGTCAACAAGGTTGAGTGAATCGGCGCGAAGGACCGCAAGGAGTGGAATGTTCGCTGCAGACTTCACGAGCGCGCTGTCAACGGTCGGCGCGACCACGAGGACGCGCTTCCCTGCGCTGAGCGCGAGGCACATCTTTGAGATGACCTGCGTCTTTGGCGTCTGCATGCCGAACTCATCGACCACCTTGAGCGTATCGACCTTTGCTGAGAGGGCGCCAAGGAGTGCGGCGCGGCGCATGCGCTTTGGCATTGGCGTTTCGTGGGAGCGAACCTGCGGCCCGAAGACCACACCGCCGCCCTTCCACTGCGGAGATCGCGTGGAACCCTGTCGTGCACGACCGGTCCCCTTCTGCTTCCATGGCTTTCGTCCACCACCTGCAACGTCATCACGCTTCTTTGTCGCGTGCGTGCCCGTGCGTCGGCCAGCGAGCTGTGAGACGGCTGCCTGATGCATCAGCGCCTGGTTCACAGGGCTTGAGAAGACGGCGGGCAGCTCAACGCTCCCCACCTTCGCGCCGGCCTTTGAGAAGACGTCAACGCTCGGCATTAGATCTGCACCGACTTGCTCATTGCAACGAGCGCATTCTTGGCGCCTGGGATGGAGCCCCGCACGAGAATGAGGTTGCGCGCGCCATCGCAGCGCACGATCTTCATCTTCTGCACGGTGACGCGATCAACGCCCATGTGCCCTGCCATGCGTGTCCCCTTGTAGACGCGACCTGGTGTCGTGCCTGCACCAATAGAGCCTGGCTCGCGGTGATGGTCGGCGCCGTGCGTCTCGGGTCCGCGCGAGAAGCTGTGGCGCTTGATCGTTCCGGCGAAACCCTTCCCCTTGGAGATGCCCGTCACGTCCACCAGATCGCCCTCGGCGAAAAGGGTGACATCAAGGGTCTGCCCGAGCGTCATGCCGTCAACGGAGTCAACGCGGAATTCGCGCGTCACGGAGCAGGCTGGGAGTTCGCCCTTGAACTGTCCGAGGTCTGGCTTGTTCAGGCGACGCTTCCCCGCCTCAATCCCCACCTGCACGGCGGTATAACCGTCGCGATCAGGGGTGCGCAGCTTCGTCACCGTGTTCGGCTCGATGGCGACGACGGTTACCGGCACTGATGTGCCGTCCGCTGCGAAGATCTGAGTCATCCCAACCTTTCGGCCGAGCAGTCCAAGCGTCACTTCACTCACCTACATCTTGATTTCAATGTCAACGCCTGCAGCCAGAGTCAGCCGCATGAGCGCATCCACGGTCTTTGGAGTTGGATCGATGATGTCCACCAAGCGCTTGTGGGTTCGAATCTCGAACTGCTCTCGGCTGTCCTTATCAATGAACGGCGAGCGCAGCACGGTGAACTTCTCAATGCGCGTTGGCAGCGGCACCGGACCGATCACATCGGCACCCGTGCGCTGAGCCGTCTCAACGATCGTCTGGGCAGACTGATCGATGAGGCGGTGGTCATACGCCTTGAGCCGAATGCGGATCCGCTGCTTGGCCATCGGTTACTCGGTG
>DMUR01000041.1:5921-12533 GCA_003476885.1 Chloroflexota bacterium | reverse complement strand
GCAATCTTGTGACGTCCAGTGAAGAGTCGCGCAATTCGGAAGGCGTTCTCTACCGCCTCCGCGCCACCATTTGTGAAGAAGAAGGCGTCGATGTCGCCTGGGCAGATCTCGGCGAGCTTTTGGCCGAGTCGCGCGCGCGGTTCGGTTGCCATAAAGGGATTCGCATAGGCGAGCTTCGCCGCCTGATCGGTGATCGCCTTCAGCACGCGCTCATCGCCGTGACCAATGTTGGTGCACATCAGTTGACTGTTGAAGTCGAGGAACTTATCGCCCTCGGGTGTCCAGAACCACGAGCCCTTGGCGTGTTCGATGGGAATAGGGTTCGCCGCGGCCTGTGGTGACCACTCGGTCATGGTGTGGCGCTTCGAGAGAGCGACGATCTCGGCTCCACTCATCCCGGTGCGAACGTTCACTGCCGCCATGGGACCCCCTTCGCTGCCTCGGTCAAGCGACCGCGTACGCAGAGAATACCCGCCGTTGTCGCACAGCGTGCGACACTTCCGCGCCCTGCGGCACAACTGCCACCCCTGCGGCAGAATGCCGTCATGCCAATGAGCATTGAGCACCTGGCCGCGCAGAAGGCACCCGAAACCCTGAAGAACTTCATCGCTGGCCGCTGGGTCGCGTCATCCTCAAGCGAGACGCTCGTCGTCCCAAACCCGGCTACTGAGCAGATCCTGGCGCACGTCCCCCTCTCCAACACCGCCGATGTTGCTGCCGCCGTCGCAGGCGCCCGCGCCGCCGCCTTCGAGTGGGGCGAGATGCCACCACCAGAGCGCGCCACCTACCTCTTCAAACTACGTGAGGCGCTCTTGGACAACCGTGAGGCACTGACCAAGCTGGTTACTACTGAAAACGGGAAGGTCTTCTCCGACGCGGCTGGTGAGGTTCGCCGCGGCATTGAGGTGGTCGACTTCGCCTGCGGCGCGCCAACGCTGCTGATGGGCCAGAACCTCGACCAGGTCTCGCGCGGCATTGACTCGGAGATGGTGCGCTTCCCCGTAGGGGTCGTCGCTGGCATCACCCCGTTCAACTTCCCCTTCATGGTGCCGATGTGGATGCTCCCACTCGCGATCGCCTGTGGGAACAGCTTCATCCTGAAGCCATCAGAGCGCACGCCGCTCTCGTCACAGCGGATCGTAGAGATCTGCGAAGAGGCGGGGATCCCAACGGGTGTTGTCAGCCTGGTGCACGGCGCCGTAGAGACGGTCACCGGTCTGATCAGCCACCCGGGTGTGGACGCGGTGAGCTTCGTCGGCTCCGAGCGCGTCGCGCGAATCGTCTACGAGACCGCTTCAAAGAATGGGAAGCGCGTCCAGGCACTCGGCGGCGCTAAGAACCACATCATCGCTATGCCGGACGCAGTGCTGGACCAGAGCGTGCCAAACATTGCCGAATCAGCCTTTGGCAACGCGGGACAGCGCTGCCTTGCAGGATCTGTTCTCACCGTAGTTGGCGAGGCGCGCGAGCGACTCCTCCCAAAACTCGTGGAACATGCGGAGACGATCAAGATGGGCTTCGGCCTTGACGAAGGTGTCTCACTCGGCCCAGTGATTCGAGGCGACGCGCGCGAGCGCATCCATCGCCTCGTTGATGAAGGGGTCGCCGCCGGCGCCACAATGATTCGCGACGGCCGCGGCACAGGTCCCGCAAAAGGATTCTTCGTTGGCCCAACGATGCTCAGCATTGAAGAGAACTCGCCGCTCGCGCGCGAGGAGGTCTTCGGGCCGGTCCTCTCCGTCCTCTACGCGAAGGATCTGGACGAAGCGCTGCGCCTGATGGCGGAGACCAACGAGTACGGCAACGCTGGCTCCATCTACACCGCCTCAGGGAAGGCGGCGCGCGAGTTCAAGCGTCGCGCCACCTCAGGGATGCTCGGCGTGAATGTGGGCGTTGCGGCACCGATGGCCTTCTTCCCCTTCAGCGGCCGCAGGAAGAGCTTCTTCGGCGACCTGCACGCCACTGGACGCGACGGAGTGGAGTTCTACACCACGAAGAAAGTGATCACCACCCGCTGGTTCTAGCGCTCGTTCGCAGCTAGAGAAGCGCGACGAGCTCCTGCACCGCATCGGCCGACTTCTTGAATGCGGCGCTCTCCTCAGGGGTCAGCGTGATCTCAATGATCTTCTCAATGCCGCTCGCACCGATCACCACTGGCACACCAACGTAGAGCCCCTGCACGCCGTACTCACCCTCGAGATATGCGGCGCATGGGATCAGGCGGCGACGGTCGAGAAGAATGCTCTCCACCACCTCAAAGGTTGCTGCCGCAGGTGCGTAGAAGGCACTCCCCGTCTTGAGGAGCTCCACGATCTCTGCCCCACCGCTTCGCGTCCGCTTCACGATCGCCTCAATACGTTCGGCGCTCAGCATCTCTGGGAGCGGGATCCCGCCAACTGCGGAGTAGCGCGGGAGTGGGACCATCGTGTCGCCGTGTCCGCCAAGGACGAAGGCGCGCACATCTTCCACACTGACCCCCGTCTCCGTTGCGATGAAGTGACGGAAGCGCGCCGAGTCGAGCGTGCCGGCCATGCCGATGACGCGCTTCTTCGGAAAGCCCGAGGCCTTTAGGGCCACGTGGCACATTGCATCAAGAGGGTTCGTCACGATCACGAGAATTGCGTCTGGTGAGCGCTTCGTTGCCTCGGTGACAACGCTGCGGACGATCCCTGCGTTCGTGTTGATCAGGTCATCACGGCTCATCCCTGGCTTGCGGGCGATGCCGCTCGTGACCACGATGATGTCTGAGCCCTTCGTGTCGTCGTAGTTGTTTGTGCCGATGATGCGGGCGTCGTGCCCCATCACTGGCGCAGCTTCGGCGAGGTCGAGCCCCTTCCCCTGTGGAAGCCCCTCAACAATGTCAACGAGGATCACATCGGCGAGACCGGACTCGGCGATGCGCTGCGCGGTGGTGGCGCCAACATTCCCTGCGCCGATGACGGTGACCTTACGTCGCTGAATCCCTGCCATATCCCCTCCGCTTCTCCTGCTCTCCCGAATCCTAGCGCCGCGCCCGCCGCTTCGTCTGGGGACGCCTTCCCCGTCCCTTTGCGGTGTCCCCGCCAGGGATCGCAGAACGCACACGGAGCACTGCAATCAGAAGTGTGACGAGGAAGATGCCGCCCATCACGAAGTACGCCGTAGGGATGTCACCCACGCGCCAGTTCTCCAAACGGAACCCTTCGAGAAGAAGTCGGGTGACCGAATACCAAGCAAGCGCGGAGAGTCCAATCAGGCCAGGCACGATCCGACCCTTCAGCCGCTCCCCGAGCGCAGGCAAGATCAGTGCGCCAGCAAGGCCGGAGAGCGATTCATAAAGGAAGAGCGGATGGAATCGAGCAGTCTCGCCGATCGCGCTGCAGCTGGTCTCCGCCGTTCGGTAGGCGCACTCAATGGATAGCCCCCACGGGAGATCGGTTGGCAGTCCGTAGAGCTCCTGATTGAACCAGTTCCCCCACCGGGCAATCGCCTGCATCACCAAGATGGCAGGTCCTGCAACGTCCACCCAACCCCACGGCGACTGCTTCCAACGGCGCAGCAAGATCGCGAGCGCGATCGCGCCCGTGATGACTCCGCCGGGAGCACCGAGCCCCTCATAGGGCGGAATAAGTGCACCGATCGGATTCGCCGAGTAGCGATCCCACGCATCGATCACGTGATACAGACGACCACCAACGAGTGCCGCAATAGAGATGATGATCAAACCGTTGGCGATCAGTTCCGCATCTAGCTTCCGTCGTTTCGCTTCGCGCATCATGAATTGATAAACAATGAAGAGTCCGACCGCGTAGAGGAGTCCGTACCAGCGGATCTCAAGCGGCCCAACGGAGAAGAGGACAGGATCTGGTGGAAGCGGCAGCATCTAGACGTTCACACCGATCAGACTGCCGATCAAATAGGTGATCCCAGCGGCCGCGATCCCAATCAGAAGCTGACGCGCACCCGAGTAGAGTGCCGAACGGCCAGTCAGCAGGCTCACGGAAGCCCCCACCGCAAACAGGGCGAGGCTGGTGAGTCCGATGCTGACCGCGAGCGCAGTTCCGCCCGCCAACAAGATAAACGGTAGCAACGGCACAAAAGCGCCAACGGCAAATGAGACGAACGAGCCGATTGAGGCGCCCCATGGCGATCCAAGCTCTTCTGGGTCGAGTCCGAGCTCTTCGCGCACCAGTGTCTCCAGTGCAATCTTCGGATCAGCCATCAGCTGCTTAGCGATCGCTGCTGCCTCTGCCTCAGCGAAGCCGCGACCACGATAGATTGCGGCGATCTCCTTCTCCTCTTCTTCAGGCATCGCCTCAAGTTCGGCGCGCTCCAGTTCAATCTGACGCTCAAGAACTTCGGTCTGACTGCGCATGGAGACGTACTCCCCCGCCGCCATGCTGAACGCGCCTGCGAGAAGACCCGCAACTCCAGCCAACACCACAAACGATCCATCGCCGCCGCTTGTTGCGCCGGCTATGCCGAGCACCAGCGCTGCGTTGCTGACGAGGCCGTCGGAGACGCCGAAGATCGCCGCTCGCAGCGTGCCACCACCTCCAGCACGGTGCCACGGCTCGCGCGCCTGCGTCTCAACGACCGCCGCACGGTGTGCGCTCGCCCCCTTGCCGCGCGCGGTCTGGTCGAGTCCCTTCCAGATCTCAGCGTGCTTCGCCTCATCGTTCGCAATCTCGTGTACTTCTGGCACGTCACTGTGCGCTCCGTAGACGCTCTCCTCAAACCCTTCGAGCGCCTTCACGGCGTCGCTCACCGCGCGCGTACCAAAGAGTCGTGCAAGGAGCGCGATCTGGCGGACACGCCAGCTCGGTCGCGCCGCAGGTGGCACCTGTTCACCAAGGGAGGTCAGCTTCGCCTCCCAGATCGCCGCGTGGCGGCGCTCGCTGGCCGCAATGGATTCAAACGCGGCGCGTCGCTGTGGATCCTTCTCGATCGCTGCGAGTCGGTCATACAGATAGATCGCATCGCGCTCAAGGGCGAGCCCGGCAAGGCTTGCGGCGCGGTCTTTGATCTCTTGCATGGCCCCTCCCTCTCCCCACATCAAGTGCAGCGCGTCGAGGCAATCCTAGCCTGTCAGGCTAGGCGAGCTCGAGAAGTACCCACCCCTCTGCATCAACGCTCACCGTGTGCACGGTGAGCGGTTCCTCTGCTGGCGGATCCAGCGGCGCGCCAGTCAGCAGGTCAAATCGCGAAAGGTGAAGCGGGCAGGTGATCGTTGGGGTGACGGCGCCAGCGGGGGCAACGAAGCCGCGATCAAGTTCGCAGTACTCATGCGTGCAGACGCCATCAACGGCGTAGAGGGTGCCGCCGCGGTTGACCACAAGGATTGCCTTGCCGTTCGGCCAGGCGAGGCGCGCGGTGCCATCGGGGAGTTCGGATGCGGGGAAGAGTCGTTCGCTCGGCACGTGAGAGAGGTTACGCCGCGGAGGCGGCAGCCGCCGATTGTGCAGCGAAGGCGGCGTCAAGTTTTGTGGCGAGCACCTCGCGAAGTCGGTCAGCCTCCTCTTCGAGCGGGAGTGCGGCGACGACCGGTTCGAGGTAGCCCATGACAATGGTGCGCCGCGCTTCAGCCTCAGTGAGACCGCGGGTGCGCAGATAGAAGATCTGGTTCTGATCAATTGGACCCACGGAGCTGCCGTGCGCTGCGCGCTCGCAGTCTGGCTGGTCAATCCAGAGTGATGGGATCGCCACGCTGCGTGCAGTCTTCGAGAGGAGCATGCCGAACTCTCCAAGGTAGGAGTTGGTTCCTCGTCCAGATCGCGGGATCGTGGTGACGCCCTTTACAAATCCGCGCGCTTTCCCCGCAAAGATCCCCTTCGCGAGCAGATCCCCCACCGTCTTCTCGCCAGCATGCAGGCTGTAGGTGGTCAGATCATGCAACTGCTCGCCGCCAGCGAAGAGGACCTCCACCTGGCGAACCTTTGATCCGTTCCCTGTGAGCTGATGGTCAATGCGGCCGCGCACAAGTCGCGCGCCGATCTGTGCCGCCGCGATCTGCAGTTCAGCGTTCGCGCCAAAATCGTGGCGGCGCACTGGTAGGTAGACAACATCTTCAGGGAGTTCCTGGATGGAGGCGAGGCGGAGCTTCGCACCCTTGCCGAGCGTCACCTCACTTGTAGTCGCGAGGAGTGCGCCGGCTGTGGTGCCGGTGTGCGTATTGCTTGCAGCGCTGGTACCGATCACCTCTTCGCTGATCGTTGCACTCGTGTTCTCGCCGAGCGTTACGGCGATCCGTGTCACGAGCGCCTCACCCTGTGCGGGTGACTCGACTTTGATCACGATTGGGGCTGCGATTACGCCGCGCGCCAACGTGATCTGAATGCCACTCCCCCAGTAGGCGCCGATCAGTGCGGTCATGCGGTCGCCCTCGGCACCGGCGAGTGGCGTCTCCCCCGCGAGCGGCTCAACGGTGAGGCCCGCAGCGCGCGCCTCTGCGCCGAGATGCGTGGCGACACCACGCGCCGAGATGTGGATCAGTGCCGCCGCTCCATCGGGGAGATCGCCTGCTGGCAGCTCGCCGATCGTTGCAGGCGGGGTGAGCAGCGTGGACTCCTGAAGCTCCGCGCTCCGAAGGTCAACGTAGCCGGTGAAGAGGAGGTTGGACTCAGTTGGGAGCGC
>DMUR01000041.1:2120-5802 GCA_003476885.1 Chloroflexota bacterium | reverse complement strand
GCAAGCCCACGCCGGGCGGGCGTGGCGGCACTCACCCGAGCGCCCCCTCCATCTCCAAGCGGATCAGGCGATTGAACTCAAGGGCGTACTCCATCGGGAGCTCCTTGGTGAAGACCTCAAGGAAGCCCTGGACGATGAGATTCGTTGCCTCGTTCTCCGTCATGCCGCGGCTCATCAGATAGAAGATCTGATCGTCGGAGACGCGACCAACGGTGGCCTCGTGACTCATCGAGGTGTCGTCCTCTTGAATGTCGATGTATGGATACGTTTCGGAGCGACTCCCTTCGTCAAGGATGAGCGCGTCGCAACGGACGCTGGTGGTGACACCCGTTGCGCCTGGGGCCACCTTCACGGTGCCACGGTACGTAGCAACGCCGCCATCCTTACAGACGGACTTCCCGACGATGCGACTCGTGGTATTCGGCGCAAGGTGCACCGCCTTCGCCCCCGTGTCCTGGTGCTGCCCCTTTGAGGCAACGGCAACGGAGACGATCTCTGCATGCGCCTTCTCGCCGAGAAGGTAGATCCCTGGGTACTTCATGGTGAGCTGCGCACCCGTGTTCGCATCAATCCACTCGACCGTTGCACCCGCGTGCGCGTGCGCGCGCTTGGTGACCAGGTTGTAGACGTCGTTCGACCAGTTCTGAATGGTGGTGTAGCGCACCTTTGCGCCTGGTAGCGCAATAACCTCAACGACCGCAACGTGAAGCGAGTCGGTCGCCCAGTTCGGAGCGGTGCAGCCCTCAATGTAGTGAAGGCTCGCACCCTCATCCACAACGATGAGCGTGCGCTCAAACTGTCCAGTGTTCTGACCGTTGATGCGGAAGTAGGCCTGGAGTGGGAGTGGAACCTCGACGCCCTTCGGGACGTAGACAAATGATCCACCCGACCAGACTGCGGAGTTGAGCGCCGCAAACTTGTTGTCTTCCGCTGGGACCACGGTGCCGAAGTACTTCTTGAAGATCTCCGGGTACTCCTTCATCCCCTGGTCGGTCCCCATGAAGACCACGCCGAGCTTCTGTAGATCCTCGCGGACGGAGTGATAGACCACTTCGGAGTCGTACTGCGCACCAACGCCAGAGAGGAACTTCCGCTCCGCCTCTGGAATGCCGAGTCGCTCGAATGTCTTCTTGATCTGATCAGGCACGTCATCCCACGACTTCTCTTCGCGCTCGGATGGCTTTCGGTAGTAGACGATCTTAGAAAAATCGAGCTTGGTGAGGTCGCCACCCCAGTGCGGCATGGCGCGCGCCTCGAAGTGCTTATAGGCGCGGAGGCGGTACTCCAGCATCCAGGCGGGCTCGTCCTTGGTCTCTGAGATCTCGCGGACGGTCGCCTCGGTCAGGCCCGCCTTCGTCTCACGCAGGTAGGTGATGTCATCGTGGAAGGCGTACTGCTCCCGCTCGTCTTGGACGTTCGGCTTGACGACTGTCATGACGCCTCCTTCGGACTCACCGCGGACCCGTGCTCAGGACTAGCCTGCGCACTGGAATCCTGATCAATCCTATCAGGATTGAACTGCGACCGAACCCTTTCGTGTGAGCGCCGACTTCAACCCATCCACCAGGCTGTAGACCACTGGGACGACGAGCAGCGTCAGCAGCGTCGAGGAGAGGAGGCCGCCGATGACGACGGTTCCGAGCTCCGCAGCGATGATCGAACCCTCGCTCGGCCCCGCTGCAAGTGGGGTGAGGGCGAGGATCGTTGCAACCGCCGTCATGAGGATCGGGCGAACGCGCGTTCCGCCGGCGCGAAGGAGCGCCTCTTTTGTGGGCACCCCTTCGTGTCGTAGTTGTTCCACACGATCGAGCAACACAATGGCATTGGTGACCACGATGCCGATCAGCATCAGGAACCCGATCAGCGCGGAGATGCCGATCGGTCGATTGGTGATCAGAAGCGCCGGGAAGGCGCCGATCACCGCGAGCGGCAGGCTGAACATGATCACCAGCGGATCTACGAGTGAGTTGAAGACGAGCACCATCGTCAGGTAGACGAGCAGGATCGCCACCGCCATGGCGGTGAAGAGGCCGCTGAAGGACTCGTTCTGCTGTTCGGTGACGCCGGCGAGCCTCACGCTGACGCGATCAAGCGATCCGTCGGCCTGGAGTGTCTCCACCGCACTCTTCACTTCGCTGTTCACGGCACCCGTATCCGCAACGGCGATCTCACCCGAGACGTTCGCCGCGAGCGACTGGTCGATGCGCGTGATGCTGGATGTCACGGAGATCTCTTCCACCGTGGCGATCGCGGCGAGCGGCACCTTCGTGACGCTCCCTACCTGATACGCGCGTAGCGCATCAAGGTTTGTCATCAGCGAACTGTCAACCTTCATGGAGAGGCTGACCTTTTCGCCGTCTACTGAGATCTGACCGAGCGGTGCGCCCACCAAGAGGTTGCGCAGCTCCCCCGCCACTTGCGCAGCGGAGAGTCCCGCGCCAGCGGCGCGCGACGGATCAACGGTGATCTCAACCTGGCGGCCCGCCTTGACGAGGTCGCTCTTTACGTTTGCAAGGTTGCTGTTCTCAGCAAGCGTGTCCACGAGGAGGTCAGATGCGGCTTCAACGTCCGCAGCACGCTCGCCCGTGATGATGATGGAGATCGCGTTCGATCCCGCCGCAAACCCGACCTCTTCCACGGTGACGGTCCAGCCGTCCGTGCCGACAGGTGCCAGGGTGTCATTGAGTCGATCCTTCGCAACCGCAAGATCCGTTGACGACTCAAGGATCACGGTCATGCGCGCCGCGTTCGGCGCACGGCCGGTGATGGCGGCGGTGAGCGTCTGGCTCCCCGTTGCGCTTTCGCCTGGAATGGATGTGGTCACAAGCTCAACCTCGGCATCACGATTAAGGAGCGTGTAGGCCTGGCGGCTCCGATCGAGGACGCGCTCTGTAGAGGTGCCGAGCGGTGGGTTCACCGTGACGGTGAGCACCTTCTCGCTCCCACTGTTCAAGAACTGGGTTGGAATCTGTGACACGAGTGAGAAGGCCCCAACAAAGAGCGCCGCCGAAATGAACAGTGTGGCGAACTTTGTGATGCGGCCGCGCAGGGCGAGGCTCAGGATTGGCAGATAGATTCGACCCCAGATCGAGATCTCTTCGCGCTCCCCCTTCACTTCGTAAGGGATCTTCGCCGTGTCGCCCTTCACCTTCACAAGGAAGTACGCGAGCACTGGGATCACGGTGAGCGCAACGATGAGCGACGCGAGGAGCGCATAGGTCACCGTCAACGCGAACGGTAGGAAGAACTGGCTGATCAGTCCACCAACCACGCCGAGTGGGAGGAAGACGGCGATCGTGGTGATGGTGGAGCTGGTGATCGCAGAGGCAACCTCACGCGTGCCGCTGAGCACCGCTTCACCGATCGGCTCCCCTTGGCTGCGGTGTCGGTAGATGTTTTCAAGCACCACAATTGAGTCGTCGACCACACGGCCAACGGCAACGGCGAGGCCACCGAGGGTCATGATGTTGATCGTGATCCCCGTGGTTGCCATCAGGATGATGGCGGCGAGCACGCTGAGCGGAATGCTCACGGCGGCAACCACCGTGGAGCGGAGATTGAGGAGGAAGATGAAGATCACCACAACGGCGAAGAACGCACCGAGTCCCCCCTCTTTCAAGAGTGCATCAATGGACTCCAGGATGAAGATCGACGAGTCGGTGACGATGGAGCGCTCGACCAT
>DMUR01000041.1:0-2073 GCA_003476885.1 Chloroflexota bacterium | reverse complement strand
GTGTTCGCCTCGGCAGACTTGCTGACACTGAGTGCAAGGCCAGGCTCACCATTGGTCTCAGACCAGCCGGTGGTTCGCACTTCGGCGAGTGAGACGGTGGCGACCTGTCCAAGGAAGATGGGGACTGGCTGCCCCGTGGCGTCAACGGAACCGCCGACAACGAGCTGTTGAAGTTGTTCAATAGAGGTGAATCGACCGGTCGCCGAGACTGGGACGAGCGCGCCGTCCACTGGCAACTGACCTGCGGGGAAGGTGAGGTTGTTCCCTTGGATGATCCCCTGCACTTGAGAGACGCTGATCCGTGCGCTCGCGAGCTTCGCCGCGTCCATCATGATCATCGCCTGCTGTTCGCTGCCGCCCGAAAGGTCCGCAGAAGAGACGCCTGCAACCCCTCGGAGTGATGGCATCAGCTCGGTCTCCGCAAGCTCCGCGAGCTCGGTCAGCGTCGTACCGCCCTTTGGTGAGAGTGTGGCAATCACTACGGCGGCAGAGTTGATGTTGAAGTTGCGAACGACGGGAGTCACGCCCGATGGAAGGTTCGCGCTGTTGATCCCTGCTTCAACGAGTCGAAGGATCTCCTTGACGTCGCTGCCGTAGGCGAACTCTGCACTCACGAATCCGAGTCCGGTCGTGGAGACCGAGCGGAGTGATTCAACCCCTGGGACGGCGGCAACCGCCGCCTCAATTGGTGATGCGACCTGCTCGGCAACGTCGGCGGTGCCAGCACCCGGGTACGGGGCGATCACCGTGACGATTGGGAAGTCGATGTTTGGGAGCAGCTCCTGCTTCAGGTTCCCCCAGCTCGCCACACCACCACCGAACACCGCGAGGGCGATAAGGATAGTGACGCTTCGTCGTGCGACCGCGAGCTTCGTGAGGAAGAACACAGAGACCTCCAGTGGTTTTGTGCGGCTGCGGGGATCCGGCACCGTCCCCGCTAGTATTGCGGATGCCTGCCGAATGCGCAGCGGGTGAGGAGTTTGATTAAGGAGCGTAAACATGACGACGCGAACCGCCTCGGCGACCTGGAACGGCACCCTTCTCGAAGGATCAGGCGAGATCACCACGGTAGAGAGCGGCGCGTTCGGCGGACTCTCCGTCAGCTGGCCACGCCGATCCGAATCGCATGACGGCGTCACCTCCCCTGAAGAACTGCTCGCGGCGGCGCACGCCTCCTGTTTCGCGATGGCCCTCTCCGGCGGCCTTGCCCGCAACAGCACACCAGCCGAGAAGTTGGATGTCTCCGCAACCGTCACCTTCGAGAAGGTCGAGGCGGGGTGGCGCGTCACGAAATCGGCCCTCACCTTGAAGGGCGTCGTCCCAGGTCTTGATGCTGCGAAGTTCAGCGAGCTTGCTGAGGCGGCGAAGGGTGGTTGCCCAATCTCGTCGGCGCTCGCGGGGAATGTTGCGATCTCGCTGGAGATCGTCGGCTAAGTCGCTCGCGCTCCTCGCGGCGGCGAGCCGCTACGACTGTTCTCGGATCGTTCGAATCGCGTCGGCGGTTCCGCGTGCAATGCGATCAATCTCCGCGTCGCCGATGACAAACGGCGGGCCGATCACCAACTGATCGCCGTCGCTGCCGTTCGCTTGGCCGGTTGCGCTGTAGAGAAGGAGTCCATCTTCGCCGGATCTCTTCGCTTCGGCGAGCACTCGCTCGGTGATCCGCGCGCTCCGCGGGTGCGCCAGCTTGCTCTGCGCATCGGCCACAAGCTCCACGCCGATCAGGAGACCGCGCCCGCGAATCTCACCGACCCACGGCTCACCACTGAGCGCGTCGCTGAGGGCGGCGCGCAGTTGTAGCCCACGCGCGGCCGACGCCTCCACAAGCTTCTCGTCTCGAAGGACCTGCAGCACGGCGCGTGCAACCGCGGCACCTGGAATGGAGTGGCTATAGGTGAAGCCGTGCACAAAGCCTGAGCTGATCAGCGGTTCGGCAACGCGCCCAGAGAGTGCGACGAATCCGAACGGCCAGTAGCCACTGGTTGCACCCTTTGCCGCAAGGAGAAGATCGGGGCGGAGTCCCCAGTGGTTCACGCCGAACCAGGTCCCCGTTCGCCCGAATCCGGTCATCAC